>NZ_JBWJAR010000001.1:0-266440 GCF_056389225.1 Pseudarthrobacter sp. rb
GGCTCGGGCAGCAGCCCGAGCCGGCCCAGGAGTTCCATCTGGTCGAAGTAGGCGTGGTGCGATGTAATCACCCCGTCCTTCACCGTAGCGACGTCGCAGCTCCTGACCCTGAGCTGCCTTCCGGTGGGCGGCAGCCTACCGCCGGTGGGCAGGCTCAGCTGCCCGGTGTTCGTGCCAACGACGAAGCCTTCGACGACGGCCACGTCCCCGGCCTCATGCGTGGCAGTCCGTTCGTACCTGACGTCCGGCATCGCTTCCCAGAAGTGTGAGTAATAGTCCGCGATGGCTTGTCGGCCGGTGATCGCGTCCTGGTCCGGGGTGCGGACCACGGCGTCCACGGCGTAACAGCCCGCCAGCGTTTCCCTGTCCTTTGCGTCCATGGCCGCCATCAGCCGGTCCATGACGTCGCGTGCCTGTCCCATTACAGCCTCCAATTGATGTGCCGGCGCCGGGCCCGGTGCCCGCGTCCACGAAGGAAACGTACGACGGCGGAACGCACCGTTGCGATCCCCCCGCCGGGGGTTTCGGGTCACGCCGGAAACCCCCAATTCAGGGGATTGCGGCGCTGGCCGCCGCGACGATACTGGAGGTATGTGGGAGGAGCGCGCGGAGCGTGCCCGGCGTGACATCGCCGCCATGGCCGCAGGCGGGATGGACCTGGCCGGCCTCTACGCGGCGGCGCTGGCCGTCGTGCAACGGGAGGTGCCGTTCGAGCAGGGCTGCTGGGCCGCCGTCGACCCCGACTCCATGGTGATGACCTCCATCACCAACTGGCAGCCGTGGCCGGTGGCCAGCCACCAGTTCGAGGAATATTTCCTGCGCTTTGCCCAGTCCGAGTACACCGGCCGGGAGCCGAACACTTTCGTGGAACTGCTGCGGCGTCCCCGCCCCATCGCCAGGATTTCGGACGCGCCGCACCGGGAGGTGGTGCGCAGTGTCCGGATCAACGATCTGCTCAAGCCCCTGGGCCTGGAACATGAGCTGCGTGCCGCCTTCCGGGTGGACGAGGCGTGCTGGGGAGTGGGCAGCATCTTCCGGGAAGGCGGCCGCGACTTCACCGACCGCGAGGTGGAATTCCTGGGCGCGGTATCCGCCACCCTGGCTGCGGCGACCAGGGCGGCCGTCCGCGTGGCGCACCCCGCCGGGCCTGCCGCCGTCGGGCCCGTCATTGTCCTTGCCGGGCTGCACGGGGACCTGCGTGCAGCCACGCCCGCGGCTGCGTCCTGGCTGGCCGCGGTGGAGGACGCGGCGCCCGGCCGCTTCAGCCAGACGCTCCTTTGGGTGGTGGCGCAGGCGCACGCCGCAGCATCCGGGACGGCGCGGGCGAGGATGCGCGACGCCGGGAACAGCTGGGTGGTGCTGCAGGCCAGCCGCTTGATCACCGGCGATGACCCGGAGCAGATGGTGGTGACCGTGGAACCTGCCACCACCCATGAACTCGCCAGCCTGCTGCTGATGGCGTACGGCGTCACGGCACGGGAGCGGGACGTCTGCCTGGAGGTGCTGTCGGGCGGTTCCACCGCGGAGATTGCCGGGCACCTCTTTATCTCCCCGCATACCGTGCACGACCACCTGAAATCGGTCTTCGAAAAGGTGGGCGTCGGCAGCCGGGGCGAGCTGGTGGCGCGGCTCGTGGCTTGAGGGAAGGGAGGACACATGCATGCGCTGGCGGATCCCATGCGCAGGCACCCGTTGCCGTGGTACTTCGCCGTGACCTTCCTCCTGTCCTGGGGAGCCATCGTGACGGCCGTATGGATGGTCACCGGCGGCCTGTCGCCCACACCCGAACAGTTCCAGCGCACCATCCCCGCTACGGTGCCGGCCATGCTGCTGGGGCCCGCGGTGGCAGGCCTGGTCCTGACGGGAATCGTGTCGGGACGGGAAGGGTACCGGGAGCTTTGGGCGCGGCTGCGGATCTGGCGGGTCGAGGGGCGCTGGTACCTCTTCGCCCTGCTGGCCGCTCCCGTGACGCTGGCCGCACCCGTGCTGGTGCTCTGGATATCGTCCCTGGATTATGCGCCGCGGATTGCCACGGAGCCGGACCGGGGCGGGACACTCGTCACGGGAGTGGTGCTGGGTCTGGTGGTCGGGCTTTTCGAGGAGATCGGGTGGACCGGGTTCGCCATTCCCAGGGCAAGGCAGCACTACAGCGTTCTCTGGACGGGGGTCCTGGTGGGGGTGCTGTGGGGCGCCTGGCACTTCTTCGTGAACTACTGGGGTGGTGGCGGGACGAACGGCGGAGTGCCGCTGGCGGTCTTCATGCCGCTGTGGGTTGCCGGTGTCCTGGCCGGCCAGCTGACGGCCTACCGGGTGCTCATGGTCTGGGTCTACGAGCACACGGGGGAGCGTGTTCGTGGCGGCCGTGATGCACGCCAGCCTGGCGGCATTCCAGTTCATCCTCAACCCGCTGGCACCGGGAGTTCCCCAACAGGTCTACCCGTGGGGGCAGGCGGCCACCATGTGGCTGCTGGTTGCCGCCGTGGCCCTGACAAGCCGGGGCGAGATGACGGGTCCGCGGCGGTTCCTGCCGATTCACGTCCGGTCCCGGCACCGGCCGCCGCGCCGGCGGAGGTAGCTTACGGGGTCCTGCGGGTGGTGGCGGGAAGATGCTGCGCGGGATCGAACCGGTCGAAGGACGAGGCGCCAATCACGAAGATGCCGCGCTGGGGGATCCAGAAATCACCCAGCCTGGTCTGCACGGTGAGTGGCTGCGGGGTGCCGAGGTCCTCGCCGCCGAGGGTTGCCGTGCTGCGGGAGATGAACCACATGCGCCGGGGTTTGGCCCGGAAGCCCTGTTTGTTGGGAACGCTGCCTGTCAGTCCGAGGTGTCCGGCGCTGAGCATGGGGCCTGCGGCGGAACCCATCGACTTCAGGAATGCCTTGTTGGACAAAAGCTTGTTCGGCAGCGCCGTCATCACCGCGCTCATGGCGGCGGTGATGGGCGTCGACCCGAGTTCCACGTTCCAGGTGAGGTTCACGTCCTGGCCGATGGTCACGGTGAAGGACGTGTCGCCGGTCCAGTCGACACCGACGTCGCACTGGACGGCATCAGTGAGGCCGGCGCTGAAATAGCGGGCGCAGGAAACATCCGGTGCTGCGTTCGCGTAAATGGTCCAGGAACCGGAGGGCCGGCGCAGCCAGACCGAGGTGTAGCCCGGCCCCACGCTGGTCACGGGGAAGCGACGCATGGCCAGGACGTGGCCGGTGCTGAACGTCAGCCCCATCACGCCGTACCCGGAGAACCGTTCGTCGTCGCCGGGACTGAGCGTGGCGTGGTGTTCCGCTTCGAGGGCCCGCGTCCGGATGGTCTTCATGGCTTTTCGCCTCCGCATGGATGGTGGGCTGAGTTTACGCCCGGCCCCGCGCGGCTACAACGGACTGTGCTGACAGGCCGGGGACGCCGCTCAGCCCGCGTTCGCCTCCGCCATGATCTGCTCGCGCAGGATGTCCGCATGGCCGCAGTGCTGCGCCAGTTCGCGAAGCATATGGAGGTAGACCCAGCGCAGCGGCACGGGTCCCCGCCGGTTTCCTGTCACCAGGTCATCCAGGCCAAACGGGGCGGCAGCGGCCCGGGAGGCGGCGCAGGCCTCCCGGTGGGCCGCGCGGACGGAGGCGACGGTATCGTCACCGTCCAGGATGAATGATTCGTCCGGGGTGGCCGGAATGCCGATCTCCCTGCGCGGACGTCCGGTAAAGGCCTCATCGAACCAGACCTTTTCGACGAAGGTGGCATGCTTCACCAGCCCCAAAAGGGTGGTCCGGGACGGAACCAGCCGGCGCCTGGCCTGCTCCTCGGTCAGCCCGTCCAGGCACTCATCCAGCGCAGCCCGGTGCTCGTCCAGGAAGAACTCGAACTGGACGCGCTCAGGTTCGTAAATGACGTCATCCATGGAATGGGAATGGGGTGCCATACGCAGACCCTACCAAGCAGGGGGGATGCCGCCGTGGCCCGACTGATCCGCGCTTTAGTTGTGCCTCGCCCAAAGCTGCAGCCACACGAGCAGGCGTGTCTCGGGATCGTCGAGCTCGATGCCGAAGAGCGTCTTCACCCTGGACAAGCGGTAGCGGACTGTATTGACGTGCACCTTCAGTGCATTGGCCGTTTCCATGGCGTTGCCGCCGCAGCTCAGGTAGGCCCGGATGGTCTCCTCAAAGGATTTCCTGTGCTGTTCGTCGTACTCTGCAATCCTCATGGCGTGCACTCCGGGCAGCTGCCCGGACGCGGTCAACGAGGATACAATCCGGCGCAGCTGCAGGCGCGAGCCCAGCGATTCATCGTCGGCCACCACCTGGTCCGAGTCCGGGTCGATCTGTCCTTCCGCAACGGTGCGGACCAATTCGGACAGGACCGTCTCGGCATTGATCCGGGACTCTGCAAGCCGGTTTACGGTAGCCGCGCTGCCCAGTGCGGCCAGGACGGGGCGGCCGAGGGCCCGCCGCGCATTCCTGACAATGGCCAGGATGGCGCCGCGCTGGAAGTGCCAGTCGGAATCGGTTCCCTGTGGCAGTACGACATACACAATGTTGTCCGAAAGTCCGCAGACCGCAGAGGGCAACCGGATAGCGCAGGCGGTTCGGATGGTGTCGAAGAGGCGGAGGCGTGACTGCAGTGTTTGGGCAGCAACTGCGTCCGCGGGCCACGCCGTGAGCGCCGCCACCCGGATGGAGTCCGCGGAGATACCGAGCCGGATAGCTGCCAGCTCGGCGCGTTTCGGTTCGAACAACAGCGGCTGCACCATGTCCAACTGCCGCGTGAGGTTCGAAACGTAAGTGGTGCGCTTGTGCAGGATATGGAGTGCAGCCACGTTCGCCGCTTCCCGCAGGATCCGGGCTGCATCCTTATTCTGGTGACCGGCCCGTTCCAGGAGCCAGAGAGATCCCAGCACACCCGCTCCCGCGCGGATGGATATGGCGGTGCGGCGCAGCTCCGGGTCTTCGGTCTTCACGTCCACCACATCGCTGGCAGCATGGACGCGCCGGTAGTCCCTGTCGGTCTCGGCAGAGCGCGGTACCTGCAGGCGCAGGATGGAACTGCGCCGCGTCTCATCGATGGGCTGGTCCGGGAGTGTTGAATAGGCAAGGATGGTTTGGTCGGGATCCACAATGGCCACGGCACCTCCTGCCTGCGCGGCCACTGTGTTGGCGAGATCGAACAGGTCGCCGGGACGGATGTCCACCAGTGTCCGTCCGGACTGGCGGTGCGGTATGACGGCCGCATCCATGATCTCTGCCAACTGGTTCCATGGCACTGAATCCGAGGCCCGAAAGAGCGCCATTCCGGTTTCGCGGGCGGCCGCCCGGAGCACGGTGTCCGGTTTTCCATTGGTCTTGTAAACGATTCCCACATAGCCGGCGTCGGCGAGGTCCTGGACCTTGGCCCGCAGGCGCTTTCCGGACAACGAGAGGCCGATGGCCAGGGCAAGAGCCCCGGGATACTTCGCGGGCGGGGCCGTGGAGTCGTACAGGACAGAGCCCGCCACCGCCTGCTGGTCATGGTCAGGCATCTCCACCAGGCGCACAATCTCCGAATCCGTGGAGCGTGCCACATCCGAAAGCGTGGGCAGGGAGAGGGGCTCGACGGCGGTCACGCGGCAGCGCCGAAGCAGTCACTTTGGTAGTTTGCGCTAATTCGAAAACTCCTGCCTTGTGGATTTCTCTATAGTCGCACAGCCCGCGGCTTCCTACGCTGAAGTCAACGAACGCAAGCGCAAGCAGTGGAAGGCCGTCATTGAAGATCAGCGAAGCCAAGGAGCTCATCCAGGTCAAAGCACCCGTATTTTCCCGGCGGCGCCGCGTGCTGGCCAACGCGTACAACGTGGAGGAATACCGGAAGTCCGCGCGCAAAGTCCTGCCCGCCGGAATCTTCGACTACCTCGACGGCGGGTCAGAGGACGAGGTGACGCTGCGCCGCAACCGCGCTGTCTTCGACTCCTGGGCCCTCATGCCCAGCTGGGGGCCGGTCGAGGGACCTGATACCAGTACAGCCCTGCTTGGCAGGACCAGCGCCCTGCCACTGACGCTGACCCCCACCGGCGCCACCCGGCTGTTCCACCCCGAGGGAGAGGCAGCCGTCGCGGCGGCAGCCGACCGCGCCCACATCCCTTACGGACTTGCCGGGCTCAGCACAGTGGCTATGGAGACCATTGCCCGGAGCCACCCCGGCTTGGACCGCTGGTTCAACTTCGGGCTGGGCTCGGACCCGCAGGCCGCGAAGGACAAACTGGCACGCTGCGAAGCTGCGGGATTCACCACACTGATTGTCGGCGTCGACACCCGTGCACTCGGTGCAAGGGAACGCGACCTCCACAACGGCTTTACCGCTCCGCCCGCCTTGACGCTTTCGACGATTGCTGACATTGCCCGCCGCCCATCCTGGTGGGTCAACTTCCTGAAGTCAGAGGGCATCAGCTTCCCCAATCTGGATCCACACAGTGCCGCTGCCACCTCCATGGTCACCCCCTCCATGTGGCAGCACATCCTGGGCCATTCGGACGCATCCAGCGGCTGGAAGGAACTCGAAGCACTGCGTCAGGCCTGGCAGGGCAAGATCGTACTCAAAGGCTGCGTCAACCCATCCGATGTGGACAAGGCAGCCCGGATCGGGCTGGACGCCGTGCAGTTGAGCAACCACGGCGGCCGCCAGCTGGACCACATGCTGAGCCCCATGGACGTCCTCCAGGAATCGCGGCAGCGGGTGGGTGACTCGCTGGAGATCTACGTGGACTCGGGAATCCGGCGGGGCAGCGACATCCTCAAGGCGCTGGCGCTCGGAGCAGACGCCTGCTCCATCGGCCGGGCCTACCTCTACGGTCTGGTCGCTGCGGGCTCTCCTGGCGTAGGCCGCATCATTGACATCCTCGCGGACGAACTCAGGCGTACCATGACGCTGGTAGGTGTTTCCAGCGTCCCTGAGCTGAAAGCCAGGGGTGGGGAGATCCTCCGGGACCTCCGTTCTTCCGGCGAAATTCTTGAGACAACGAAGTCAGGCAACAACTAAAGAAGATCCCTGAAAGCTAAGGAAGCCATGCGCACCAGATACGTACTCCCCGTCCTTACCGTAGCCTCGGCACTCGCGCTCTCCGGATGCGTGGACAACAGCCAGCCGGCCGCCACCGGGCCCGCCTCGGCGAGCGGCACCGCCGCCGCCGTCGACGTCAAAAAGAACGACTCCATCGCGGCGTCCCTGCCGGACAAAATCAAGAGTGCCGGGGTCCTGAACGTCGGCATGGCCAACAACTACCCGCCCAACGAGTTCAAGGATGACAACGGGGCGCCGGCCGGGTGGTCCGTTGACCTCACCAATGCACTGGGCAAGGTGATGGGCCTGAAGGTCAACTTCGATATCGGCACCTTCGACAACATCCTGCCCGCGGTGCGTGCAGGCAAGGACGACATGGGCATGTCCTCGTTCACGGACACCAAAGAACGGGAAAAGCAGGTGGACTTCCTCAATTACTACTCGGCCGGCATCCAGTGGGCAGCCCCCAAAGGTAAGACCGTGGACCCTAACAACGCCTGCGGACTGAAGGTGGCTGTCCAGGCAACCACTTATGAGGACACCGACGAAGTGCCCAAGAAGTCAAAAGCCTGCACCGACGCAGGCAAGCCTGCAATTCAGATCTTCAAGTTCGACGCGCAGGACCAGGCGACCAATGCACTGGCCGTGGGGCAGGTGGATGCAATGAGCGCTGACTCGCCCGTCACCCTCTATGCGATCTCCAAGACCAAGGACAAGCTGCAGACTGCCGGCGACGCATTTGAAGTGGCTCCATACGGCATCCCCGTCGCCAAGGGCAGCGACTTCACTCCGGTCCTCCAAAAGGCGCTCCAGTCGCTGATCGACGACGGCACCTACACCAAGATCCTGTCCAAGTGGGGAGTGGAAGCCGGTGGAATAAAGACGGCTGCACTCAACGTGGCATCCAAGGGGTAACAGAACATGAGCAGGGCGGAATCCGACGGAATGATTGAGGCGGACCACGGCAGAGGCCCGCGCAGCGGCAGCGGGCGCGCCGCGGACGATGCTCCGCCCGAGGCCATCGTCGCGATTCCGCTCCGCCACCCCTGGCGGATTCTGATTGCCGTTGTCCTGGTGCTCGGGCTGGCGGTGTTTGTGCTGGACGCCGCACAGCGCCCGGACTACGGCTGGCCGGAGGTGGGCAAATACATCTTTGACCGCCGGATCAGCCAGGCTGCGTGGGTGACATTGTCGCTGACCATCTACGCCATGATCGGCGCGATCGTCATCGGCCTGGTGCTGGCCATCATGCGCCTGTCGCCCAATCCGGTGCTGAAGAACATCGCCTGGCTGTACATCTGGATCTTCCGCGGAACCCCGGTGTACGTGCAGCTGGTCTTCTGGGGCCTGGTGTCCCTGATCTACCCGGTGTTCACGCTGGGCATTCCGTTCATGGACCCGTGGGTCACCATCCCGAACGGGATCTTCACCAACCTCTTCATCACCGCCGTCATTGGGCTCGGCCTGAACGAGGCCGCGTACATGTCCGAGATCGTCCGTGCAGGACTCTTGTCCGTGGACCGGGGCCAGGAGGAGGCCGCCACGGCGCTGGCCCTGTCCTGGGGCCAGACCATGAGGTTCGTCGTGGTCCCGCAGGCCATGAAGATCATCATTCCGCCCACCGGCAACGAAGTGATTTCCATGTTGAAGACCACCTCGCTGGTGGCCGCCATCCCCTTGAGCATCGACCTGTATGGCGTGTCCCGCGGGATCTCCGCCGTTACCTTCACCCCGGTCCCGCTGCTGATCGTGGCGTCGCTCTGGTACCTGCTTTTCACGTCAGTCCTGATGGTGGGCCAGCACTTCATCGAGAAGAGGTTTTCCCGCGGCACCGGCCGGGCGGACTCGGGCAGGCGGTCACCGACGTCGGACACGGCACAAGCGGCAGGCCCGACGGCAGCCCCCGGAGCGGTGCTTCCGGGAGAGCCAGGCGCGCCGCTTGGCAATGACTTTGGAGGTAAGGGATGACGGGCGTGCCGATGGTGCTTGCCGAGAAGGTTTCCAAGAATTTCGGTACGAACAAGGTCCTGCGGGGTATAAGCCTGGAGGTGGGCCGCGGCCAGGTGCTGTGCATTGTGGGGCCGAGCGGATCGGGCAAGTCGACGTTCCTGCGCTGCATCAACCATCTGGAAAGGGTCGACGGCGGCCGGCTTTCGATCGACGGCGAGCTGGTGGGCTACCGCCAGAAGGGCGGCAAGCTCTACGAGCTCAAGCTCTCGGAAGCGGCCTTTCAACGCCGTGAAATCGGGATGGTTTTCCAGCGTTTCAATCTCTTTCCCCACCTGACGGCCATGGAGAACATAACTTTGGCCCCCATCCGGGTGAAAGGCCTCTCCAAGGCCAAAGCCACCGCCCGGGCAAAAGAGCTGCTGGAGCGTGTGGGGCTGGGGGACAAGGGGGACGCCTACCCGGCCCACCTGTCCGGCGGGCAGCAGCAACGTGTGGCCATCGCCCGTGCCCTTGCCATGGACCCCAAGCTGATGCTCTTTGACGAGCCCACGAGTGCCCTGGACCCCGAGCTGGTGGGGGAGGTGCTCGAGGTCATGAAGGAACTGGCCAGGAGCGGCATGACCATGGTGGTGGTGACCCACGAGATGGGGTTCGCCCGTGAGGTCGCGGACACGCTGGTCTTCATGGATGAAGGCGTGGTGGTGGAGGCCGGGCCGCCGCGGGAGGTTCTCAGTAATCCCCGGCACCAACGGACCCAGGAGTTCCTTTCCAAAGTGCTGTAACTTCTGGCGCTCACGCCCGCGTTTCCGGGGGCCGCCGGTGCCGGTGGTGGAGTTCGTAGTGGTCGAACACGTCGGAGGACGTGTCTCCCACATGGCCGAACTTTCCGCGCAGCACTTCTGCCAGGTCATCCAGCGCCGCGTAGAGCATCCGCCCGGCAAACCGCAGTTCAGGGTTGTCGCTGGCCTGGGCTTCCGAGGCCAACTGGTGGGCGTAGGCAACGGTGGCCGGCAGCGATCCCCGCTGTTCCACCTCGTGGAAGTAGTAGGTCTCGTGGAACGAAAGAAGGTCGATGCTGACGGAGGCCACGTTTTCGGCCATCGCCTCCAGCAGTCCCGCCGCATGACCGGCTTCCAGCGCGGCAATGCCGGAGGTTCCCGCCGCTTCCCGGAACAGGTTGAGCCGGTGGGCAAGGGCACGCCGCCGGCTCAGCGCCGGGTAGGTCTGCAGGATCCAGGAGACCGTGGCGGTCAGCAGGCCAAAACCTGCCACGGCCTGGAACGCCATCACCAGGCGAAGGACCGGATGGATGGCCACGATTTCACCGAACCCCGCCGTGGACAGGGCCACCAGCGAAATGTAAAGCGCCTCGGCGAAGTCGGCCTGCCGGGGGATGTCGTTTGAATACGAGAAGCCGGCCGGCAGGTGGGGGAGGTACAGGAGCGCCCAGCCCACGGCAGCCAGGGTGGCCCATGCGGCGATGACCGCAGCCATGGCCAGCGGGGCGGCGACCGATGAGGCGCCGCCCCGCAGTTTCCTGGACAGCAGCCAGAAACCGCGCATGATGGTCCGGCCTACGGGACCGGAGCCATGCGGGTAGAGCAGAGTGTGGAAGACGTCGGCGATCATCAGCAGAATCAGCGCCGCGCCAACCGCCGTCAAAAGTACGCCCTCGAAGTCCATGCCTCATCTTAAGTGCCGCGGAGTGCCGGTCCGCTGGCTAGGCTGGCGCCATGGACTTTCGACTTCGCCGGGCCACCCCGGAAGACGCCGAGGCGGTGGTGCTCATGCAGACGCTGGCGCACGAGGAGTGCTACCCGCACCTGCTCTCGCCGGCCTTCTTCGAGCGGCGCTGGGCCGGCATCCCGGAACGGGTGGAGCGGCGGCGGGTGTTCCTGGACACCCATGAGCCGCGGATCCTCGCCTTCGACGCCGACAACCAGCTGGTGGGCTACGCGGACGCCGGACCCGGGCGGGAGGCGGATGCTCCCGAGGCGCTGGAGCTTTACTCGATCTACACTCTCCGGCGCACCTATGGAACCGGCCTGGGGGCAGCACTGGTGCGTGCCGCCGTCGGCTCCGGTCCGACGTACCTGTGGGTGCTGGAAAACAACCCGCGCGCCCTGGCCTTCTACCTGAAACAGGGATTCCGGCCCGACGGGAAACGCAACACCCTGCCGCCCGAATGGGAGGCACTTCCCGAACTGCGGCTGGTCCGGAGGGCCAAGGAGGCAATGGAACGTTGAGGAGGGCCTATGCCTACTTCGCCGCGCTGGTTGGCATCATCTGCCTGGCGTTCATCCTCGCCATGCTCTTCCTCCCGCTGAACCGGACCGTCCGCAGCGATGTGCTGCAGGGCTTCCTGATTGGCTTTGGACTGGCTTTCGTCACTGCCCAGGTGTACGCAAGGATCAAAGCCGTCCGAGTGAACGGGTGGATCACCATGCCCGGCCTGGGTGATCCGGGCAACGGCGTGCTGATGCGTGCTGCCTGCGCGCAGTTGTTCCCGGGCCCGGTGAACACACCGGATGAGGCGGTCTACTGGTGGGCCAACTCGGATGCGACGGGCGCCCCACTGACCGGCCAGCACGAGTACGTCCTCCGGTTCCCGCCGGGCGGTCTGCCGCCCACCAACGCCTTCTGGTCGCTGACGATGGGCGATGCCAGGAACCGCTTCGTGGCCAACCCCCTCCGCCGGTACAGCGTGAGCGACAGGTCTAGATTGGTCCCCCGTCCGGACGGCTCTGTTGAGGTCTGCATCCAGGCCACCCCTCCGGCAGGCCGCGAACGCAACTGGCTGCCCGCACCGGACGGAAAGTTCATTCTCTGGCTGCGTGTCTACGAGCCCGGGCCGGCAGTCCTGGACGGAAGCTATGTGGTTCCGGCAGTGGCCAGGGCGGGAGGCAGGACGCCATGAGGCTGGAACACCTGCTCATCTTCTTCACGGTCATGGCGGCCACGTGGTTCGCTGCCACCTATTTTTGGCCCCGCATGCTCCTGTCCGTGTTCAAGCGGGCCATCGTGGTCAAGGGCTTCGGCGAAGGTCCCATTCCCGTCAATACCCTGTACACCCAGTCGCAAGCGCTCTTCGCCGACCCCCTCAATGTTCCGGCGGGCACCTCCCGGGTGGCATCGGCCGGCGTCAACCGGGACACCCTCCTGACCTTGGGTTGGCTGGACCTCTCGAAAGGTCCGCTGGTGCTCCACGTGCCGGAGATGGGAGGGCGCTACTACGGCGTGCAGTTCACCAACCCCTCCAACAACACCAATTTCGCCTACGTGGGCAAGCGCACCACCGGCACAGGGGCAGGGGATTTCCTCATCACGGGGCCTGGATGGACCGGTGATGTCCCGGGCGGGATGGGACACATTGCCTCGCCGCGCCGCTCGGTGCTCCTCATCGGCCGCGTGCTGGTCTACGACGACGGCGACCTTGCAACCGCACACAGGCTCTCGACGCAGCTGCGACTGGCGCCCGCGCCGTAACTTCAAGAAGGCACAACGGACGACGGCGGCACAGGGCCGGGTGCCACAGCTGACTTTGGCGCGGCCCGGGCCTTGGTGCACCCCGGGCTACAGCGGGGGGCTTAGAGTGCGGCGGCGAGCGTGCGGCCCACGGTGAGGCCGGTGAAGATGCACCCGCCCAGGAAGGTGCCTTCGAGCGCGTTGTACCCGTGGGCGCCGCCGCCCCCGAAGCCTGCAGCTTCCCCGGCAGCGTAAAGCCCGGGAACGGAAACGCCGTCCCGTCCCATTGCCTGGCCTGTAAGGTCCGTCTGGATTCCGCCCAAGGTCTTCCGGGTGACCACGTGCAGCCGCACGGCGATCAGCGGCCCGGCTTTCGGGTCCAGGATCCGGTGCGGCTTCACGGTGCGGAAAAGCCGGTCTCCCAGGTAGCGCCGGCTGTTCCGGATGCCGGCCACCTGGCTGTCCTTGGAATAGGGATTGCGGATCTCGGCGTCGCGCTCCTCGATCTGCCGCCGGAGGTGCCCGTGGTCCAGCAGCGGCTGGTCCGTCAGGGCGTTCATCCCGCTGACCAGCTCCGCCAGGTTGTCCGCCACCACAAAGTCAGCGCCGTGCTCCTTGAACGCCTCGATGGGGCCGGACGCGCCGCGGCCCAGCCGGGTCTTCAGCAGGAGCTTGAGGTTCCGGTTGGTGATGTCCGGATTCTGCTCGGATCCGGAAAGAGCGAACTCTTTTTCAATGATGCGCTGGTTGAGGATGAACCAGGAATGGTCGTACGGCTGAAGGTCGGGGGTGGTTCGGAGGAGGCGGAGCGTGCCCAAGGTGTCGTAGCCGGGCAGGCCGGGTGCGGGGAGCCGGCGGCCCAGGGCATCGAACCAGAGCGACGACGGCCCGGGCAGGATCCGGATGGCATGGTCCGGCCAGATGGGGTTCCAGTTCCGGATGCCCTCCGTGTAGTGCCACATGCGGTCACGGTTCACCAGCCGGACGCCGGACTCGTCGGCGATGTCCAGCATCCGCCCGTCCACATGCAGCGGCACCCCGGTGACCATCCTGGCCGGCGGCGTCCCCAACCGCTCCGGCCACCAGCGGCGCACCTGCCCGTGGTTGCCGCCGATCCCGCCGGACGCGATCACCACCGCCTGCGCCCGCAATTCGAACTCCCCAACCACGTCCCGGGTGGAGGACACCCCGCGGGGTGAATCATCAGCCGCCAGCACCGCGCCCCGCACCCCGGTGACCGTACCGCCGTCGTACGTTAAACCGTCCACCCGGTGCCGGAAGAAAAACCTGACGGCGCCCGCCGCAGCAGCCGCGCGGGCCTTGTCGGCGAACGGTTCCGACACCCCGGTGCCGGTGCCCCAGGGGACGTGGAAGCGGGGGACCGAGTTGCCGTGGCCGCCGGCCCTGCCATCACCGCGCTCGGCCCAGCCCACCAGCGGGGTGAACCGGATGCCCTGCTGCTGCAGCCACGCGCGCTTCTCACCGGCGGCGAACTCCACGTACGCGCGCCCCCACCTGGCCGCCCATTCGTCCTCCGGGCAGGGGCCGGTGAGGCGGTCCCACTGCGCCGAACCCTGCCAGTCCTGCCATGCCAGCTCAAAGGAATCCTTCACGCCCAGCCGGCGCTGCATCGGGGTGTCCACCAGGAAGAGGCCGCCCAGCGACCAGAACGCCTGGCCGCCCAGGTTGGCCGCGTTCTCCTGGTCCACGATGGCCACCCGCCGTCCGGCTCGGACCAGCTCGTTGGCGGCACGAGCCCGGCCAGCCCGCCGCCGATAATGATGACGTCCGCGTCCATGCGATCCCCGCCCTGCCTGACGATAAGTGAGAGTCCAGCATCAACCTACAGCAGGGCAGCGGCTACGCCCGTCCCGCGAGGACCGTGCCGAGTTTTTGGAACGAATCGCTCCAGCCTGCGGTGTGCAGTGCCAGCCGTTCTTCCGTCAGGAACGGTCCCTGCGAGAGGACCACATGGGTCCCGCTGTCGGCCCGGGCCAGGGAGAGGTCGACGACGGTCTCCCGGTCGTCGGGTGCCGGTTCTTCCCACGAGAACGTGTAGACCACGCGCCAGGGCGGGTCGATTTCCAGGAACGTACCGGAGAGATGGAACGGCTCGCCCTCCGGCGGGGCCATGGTGAACCGGTAGCGGCCGCCGGCCACCAGATTGACCTCCACTGCCGGGATGGTAAAGCCGTGCGGGCCCCACCAGGCCGCCAGTTCGTCCGGTTCCGTCAGCAGCCGGAATGTTTCCTCCGGCGTAGCAGGGACCGTGCATTCCAGGTTCAGGACCAGGCCGGACGTGTGCTCGCTCATCGTTCCACTCTGCCACCACCGGTGTCCGGCGAACAGGTGGCAGTGGGACCCGGCAGGAGGCACATTCCGGCTGTGCGAGCCAGGCTTCCTTCGGCCAGTTGGTGGGACAATGGAGCCAGGACTCCTGTCACGGTGCCGGCCCCGGCACCGGCACCTTCCGCTCAACAAACCAGGAGGGGATCCTGATGGACCCCACCACTGTCATCGCGATTATTGTCGTCATCCTGCTGCTCATCGTGGCGAGGATGTCCATCCGGATTGTGCGCCAATACGAGAAGGGTGTGCTCTTCCGGCTCGGCAGGGTCATCGGTGTCAGGGATCCCGGGCTGCGGCTGATCGTCCCGGTCATCGACCGGCTGCCGCTGGTCAGCCTGCGGATCGTCACCATGCCCATCCAGTCCCAGGGCATCATCACCCAGGACAACGTGAGCGTGGACGTCTCAGCAGTGGCCTACTACCGCGTCGTGGACGCCGTGAAGTCCATTGTCGCCATCGAAAACGTTGCCGCGGCCATCGACCAGATCGCCCAGACCACCCTGCGGAAAGTCGTGGGCCAGCACACCCTGGACCAGACCCTGTCCGAGACCGCGCGGATCAACGCTGACATCCGGCAAATCCTCGATGTGCTCAGCGTTGAGTGGGGCGTGGAGGTCACGCTGGTTGAGCTGAAGGACATCCAGCTGCCTGAAAGCATGAAGCGGGCCATGGCCCGCCAGGCTGAAGCTGAACGCGAGAAGAGGGCAAAGATCATCGCCGCCGAAGGCGAGGCCATCGCCGCCACGGCGCTCGGCGACGCGTCGGACACCATGATGGCCCACCCGCTGGCCCTGCAGCTCAGGAACTTGCAGTCCCTCGTGGAGATCGGCGTCGACAAGAACACCACGGTTGTTTTCCCGGCGCCGCTTATGAGTACCATCGGCGAACTCTCGGCGTTCCTGGCCCGGGAGGGCCAGGCGGCATCGTCCGGTAAGCCACCCATCAAGGCCGCCTGAACGCCGCTCGCCGTAAAATCCCCGCCGTTCGGCGCGCCAACAGTACGTTTGCTGATGATTTGCATGATGATTGCCCAAGGCAAGGGGCCTGGGCTCATCAAGGTCTTTCGCCTCTGGATCGATCAGACATCGACGTCATCGACAAGTAAAAGGAATCAACCATGGGCTTCCTGGACCGTGACCACTCCATCGCCCCGCCGGGCTTCAACCGCTGGCTGGTCCCGCCGGCGGCGCTCGCCGTTCACTTGTGCATCGGCCAGGCCTACGCCACCAGCGTGTACAAGACGGCGTTGGTCAAGCACTTCGGTGCCAGCCTCACCGAGGTGGGCGTGATCTTCTCCATCGCCATTGTCATGCTGGGCCTTTCCGCCGCGGTCATGGGCACCTGGGTGGACACCAACGGCCCGCGCAAGGCGATGTTCACGTCCGCGATGTTCTGGGCGGGCGGCTTCCTCATAGGCTCGGTGGGCATCTTCACCCGGCAGCTCTGGCTGGTCTACCTGGGCTACGGCGTGGTGGGCGGCATCGGACTGGGCATCGGCTACATCTCGCCGGTGTCCACGCTGATCAAGTGGTTCCCGGACCGGCCGGGCCTGGCCACCGGCATGGCGATCATGGGCTTCGGCGGCGGCGCACTGATCGCCAGCCCGGTATCCCAGGCCCTGCTCAAGGCGTACGATCCCAACTCCGGTACCCAGGGCTGGGTTGCCAGTGGTGACGCCGTGGGCAAGCTCTTCCTGACCCTCGCCGTCGTCTATCTCGCCTACATGCTGTTCGGCGCGTTTACCGTCCGGGTGCCCGCCGACGGGTGGCGGCCGGCCGGGTTCGACCCCTCCAAGGTCAAGGCGGCCAAGCTGGTGACCACGGAGAATGTCTCTGCCAAGAACGCCATCAAGACGCGCCAGTTCTGGCTGGTGTGGGTGGCGCTGTTCTGCAACGTCACGGCCGGCATCGGCATCCTGGAGCAGGCGGCGCCCATGATCCAGGACTTCTTCCGGCAGTCCGACGGCAAGTCCCTGGTGAGCGCCGGCGTGGCCGCAGGCTTCGTTGGGCTGCTGTCCATCGGCAACATGTCCGGCCGGTTCGCCTGGTCCGCCACCTCCGACGTCACGGGCCGCAAGCGGATCTACATGGTGTACCTGGGCGTGGGTGCCGTGCTGTACACGGTGCTGGCGCTGGCCGGCTCCAGCGCCACGGCCCTCTACGTGGTGCTCGCCTTCGTCATCATCTCGTTCTATGGGGGCGGCTTTGCCACCGTCCCGGCCTACCTGCGCGACCTGTTCGGGACGTACCAGGTGGGCGCCATCCACGGCCGGCTGTTGACCGCGTGGTCCGCCGCCGGTGTGGCCGGGCCACTGATCGTCAACAGCATCCTGGACGCACAGGGCAAGCCCGGCCAGCTGAACGCGGTGTCCTACCAGCCGGCGCTGCTGACCATGGTGGCACTGCTGGTGATCGGCTTTGTGGCCAACCTGCTGGTCAAGCCTGTCGACGCCCGGTTCCACGAATCCCGCCCCGAGCGGCACGAATCCACCATGGAGGCCTGAAATGAGCAGCACCGCACACACTCACGGCGCACACGAGCCGGTCCGCAAGTCCACCGGCAGGCTGGTCCTGGCCTGGGTCCTGGTGGGGATCCCGCTGGCCTATGGCGTCTTCCAGACGCTGACCCAGGTGGCCGCACTGTTCGGTTGAGTTCCTGAGGTCTTGCTCCGAGTGTCACACTGGCCCGGTTTTGGCGGCCCAACCGCGGTGGTTGCCCGTTGTTTCCCGCGCCCTGCGCTGAAAACTGGGCCAGTCTGTGCGCGGGGCGTCACGCAAAGCAGGGTTTTGGCGGGAACGGACGACGGCGGTCCCCGGGGTTCCGGGGGTTCGCCACCGTTTCGTGAGCCTAAAGCGTGCCGTCCGTGACGCGGGTGCAGGCCGTCAGGCCGCGGCAGGCTTCATGAGCCGGCGCCGCAGGATGGTGGCCGTCACCCACGTGACCAGGCTGCAGGCCGCGGCGCCCCAGAGGATGTCCGTCACGGCCACCAGCGCGGTGAAGTCCTTCAGCACCGCGAACCCGGTCAGCGCCCAGGTGGCGTAGGTGAAGAACCCGAACAGGGCAGCGCCGGTGACGCGCTGCCGCAGCGTAGCCAGCGGGTCGTTGGGCCGGATGCCGTAGTGCACCATGCCCGCCACGAAGATGACATAGAACAGCACCGCGCCCAGCAGGTTGGCCTTGGGCGCCAGCAACCCGCCGATTTGGCTCTGGTACAGCGGGTTGGCCACCAGCAGGATCCATGCCACATCCAGTACGGCGAAAATCAGGGCGCTGACCACGTAGGCGGTCAGCCAGTTCTTGGTGCGGGGGCTCATGGCGGGCTCCTTGGCTCGGGCGCGGCTCGGGTGCGGTTCAGGAGTGGTTCGCAGCCACGGCCGGGTGTGGACTGCCCGGATCCGCATTCTTGCAGGAGTGGAGCCGGCAACCGTGCCGGTTCCACCCCATACAGGATGGCCGCCGCTCCGAACACTTAGTGGACAAGGCCACCATGGCTGAGTTGTTGTTGGATACAACCGTGCCCGGAGGGGCGCGGATGGGACCGGCCGTGCAGCAGCGCGCGGCGGACCAGGGGAAAGGAATCTGTCCGTGAACGAAAAGAGCCGCAAGGCCCTCATCAGCACCGTCATTGCCGTGGTGGTCGCGGTGCTCATTGCCCTCGCAGGCAGCCAGGGCGGGTCGAGGATCGGCGGGTTCCCGGTGTTTGCACTGGGCGTTGCCATCGCCTTCGTGATCCAGTGGCTGGTGTTCATTCCGTCCTACAAGGCGCAGACGGAGAAGTTCTACGACCTCACCGGCGCCCTGACCTACATCTCCATCACGGTGTTCCTGGTTCTGGCATCCCCCGGCGTGGATGCCCGCGGCATGCTGCTGGCGGCCATGGTGGTGCTGTGGGCCGCGCGGCTGGGGAGCTTCCTGTTCCTGCGGATCAGCAAGCATGGCAAGGACGACCGCTTTGACGAGCTCAAGCCGGACTTCTTCCGTTTCCTGAACACCTGGACCATCCAGGGCCTGTGGGTGGTGCTCACCGCGGCGCTCGCATGGGTGGCCATCACGTCGGACAAGAAGGTGGGGCTGGACGGGTTCTTCTGGGTTGGCCTGCTGGTGTGGCTTGTGGGCATCACCATCGAGACCGCGGCGGACCTGCAGAAGAACCGGTTCAAGGACGATCCCGCCAACAAGGGCCGCTTCATCAGCACCGGCCTGTGGTCCAAGTCCCGTCACCCCAACTACTTCGGCGAGATCACGCTGTGGGTGGGTGTTGCCATCATCGCCCTGCCCGTCCTGCAGGGCTGGCAGTGGGCGGCCTTGGTCTCCCCGGTGTTCGTGGCACTGCTGCTGACCAAGGGCAGCGGCGTGCCGCCCCTGGAGAAGAAGGCGGACAAGAAGTGGGGCGGCCAGGCGGACTACGAGGAGTACAAGAAGAACACGCCTGTGCTGGTGCCCAAGTTGAAGCAGGGCTCTCTCCAGCAGGATTGACGACGGCGGCATCCGGAACCGGGTGCCGCCGTCGCCCGTTGATCAGTTACGATTTAACCCATCAAGGGGAGTACTCCCGTCTGTGAGTGGCCCGTCAATACGGATGCAGCGAAGCATCCCGGGCCACCGGCTCCGGTTCCCACCGGGCGGAGGAGACCTTGGCGTACATGTCACCGCCTACCCTTTGGAGTACCCGCCATGCAGGTAACACCCCTCGTCTGGATCATCACCATTGCTGTGACAATCCTGTTCTTCGTTTATGAGTTCTTCGCCCACGTCCGCAAACCGCACGAACCGTCCATCGGTGAATCGGCGCGCTGGTCGGCCTTCTACATTGGACTCGCGCTCGTCTTCGGCGCCGGGATTGGGATGGTCTCCGGCTGGACGTACGGCGGCGAGTACTTCGCCGGCTACCTCACCGAAAAAGCCCTGTCCGTGGACAACCTGTTCGTCTTCCTCATCGTGATGACGGGGTTCGCCGTTCCCAAGAAGTACCAGCAGAAGGTGCTGATGGTGGGCATCATCATCGCCCTCATCCTCCGCGGCGGGTTCATCGCCATTGGCGCCACGCTGATCGAAAACTTCTCCTGGGTGTTCTACATCTTCGGTGCCCTGCTGCTGGTCCTCGCTTACCGGCAGGCGTTCGGCGGCCATGACGCCAACCCGGCCGACGGGAAATTCATGACGCTGGTCCGCCGCGTCCTGCCGGTCACCCCGGACTACCACCGGGACAAGCTCACCGTGAAACTGGACGGCAAGCGTTTCGTGACCCCGATGATGCTCACCATTATCGCCATCGGCTTCGTGGACCTGATCTTCGCCGTCGACTCGATCCCCGCGATCTACGGCCTGACCAGCGAGGCGTACATCGTCTTCACCGCCAACGCCTTCGCCCTCATGGGACTGCGGCAGCTGTTCTTCCTCATCGGGGGACTGCTGGAACGCCTCGTGTACCTCGCCCAGGGCCTGGCCGTCATCCTCGCCTTCATCGGCGTGAAGCTGGTCTTCCACGCCCTGCACGTCAACGAGCTCCCCTTCATCAACGGGGGCCAGCCGCTCCTGTGGGTTCCGGAAATCCCCATCTGGCTCTCCCTGCTGTTCATCGGCGCCACGATCCTGGTGGCCACGGTGGCCAGCCTGCTCAAGACCCGCGGCGGCCATGCAGTCCATGGTGATGTTGACGCCCGCGAAGGTGAGGACTCGGATACGCCGGCCCGGGCCCCGCGCTAGCAGCCGGCTGGCTCCCTGCGCAGGACGTACGACGGCGGCACTCCAGGTGGGTGTCGCCGTCGCCCGGGTGACCGGCACCCGAGCCGGTAGCGGAGGAATCGGGTGGCGGAGGGCAGGGGTTTTCAATCGTCCCTTAAAGGGGCTTGTCCAGTGAGATGGTTTCCATGTGCTCGGGGACGCGGACCCTCCATCCGAGCTGGCGTTTGATTCTGGCCCGGAGGGCATCAGAGGCATCCGGCTCTCCGTGGGTGATGTAGGTCATTGCCGGCGCCTGGGGCGCGGCCTTCATCCACTGGATCAGTTCGTCGGAGTCGGCATGCGCGGACAGCCCTTCCATCTGGATGACCTCCGCCTCGATATTGACGTCCTGGCCGTAGATCCGGAGGTGTTTTTCGCCTGCGGCGAGGGAGGCGCCCCGGGTTCCTCCTGCCTGGTATCCGCTGAGAATGATGGCGTTGCGCCTGTCAGGTCCATAGGCAGTGAGGTGGTGCAGAATCCTGCCGCCAGTGAGCATGCCGCTTGCGGAGATGATGATCATGGGCCCGCCGCGGAGATTAAGCAATTTGGACTCATCAGGGCTGCGGACGGGCTTCGCCACCTTGTACATGGCCTCGAATTCGTGTGGCTTGAGCCTGTGTTCTTCGCGGTGGCGCTGGTACATGTCGGATGCATCGATGGCCATCGGGCTGTTGAGGTAGACCGGGACGGAGGGGATTGCCTGTTTCGCCAGGAGGCGCGAGATGTGCAGCAGCACTGTTTCGGCCCGGCCTACAGCGAACGCTGCGATCAGGATGACTCCATGCCGCTTGGCCACCCTTGTAATGATTTCCCCGAGTTCAGTCTCAGGATCTCCTGCCGGGTGTGCCCGGTTCCCGTAGGTGGATTCCGTGACCAGCACGTCCACGGGCTCAAGGCCCCGCGGCGGGTACATCAGCGGGTCACGGGCGCGGCCAAGGTCTCCGGTGAAGTGGATGGTGCGTCCGGCGAGTCTGAGATGCACCTGTGCGGCGCCGAGGATGTGTCCGGCGGGAAGGAATGATGCTTCGATTCCTCCGGGCAGGGGGAACGGGCGGTCAAAGTCCCGGGTTTTGAAGTTGTTGAGTGAACGGACGGCATCTTCGGCGGTGTAGAGGGGTTTGGGGGGATGGTGGGTTGATGATGCCCTGTGATCTGCGTAGCGGGCTTCCTCTTCCTGAAGGTAGCCGCTGTCGGGAAGCAGCAAAGTACACAGTTCTGCGGTACCAGGCGTCGCATAGACGGGGCCGTGGAAACCGTCCCGCACCAAGGCAGGGATATACCCGCTGTGGTCCAAATGGGCATGGGTGAGGACAACTGCATCGATGTCGGCCGGTGTGACATGGAACGGTATGCGGTTACGGTCGCGGAGGAGCTTATAGCCCTGGAAGAGCCCGCAATCGACCAGGACCTGGTGTCCTTGGGAACGGACCAGGTACCGGGAACCCGTCACGGTGTCCGTTGCGCCGAGAAACTGCAGCATCGGGGGATGCTGTTCTCCCATGACTGCTCCTTGTTATTGCACTGTGGCGGTGGAGGAAAAAATTCCCACGCCAGCCACGCGTGATGGGAAGCTTCTTCGGTTCCGTGGCCTGCACTTCGTCGGGAAGCGGCGCGCGGACTTCCAGGACCCCGTTGGAAGGCGTTCTTGAGGTGCCGGCGTCAGTCCAGTTAATACCCACGAACGTTGGGCTGTTAGGGACAAAAGGCCCTCCTGCCGGGGGCCGTCGCTCGCGGATGGCCGCAGGTGTTTGTCCCGATGATTAGGGGATTTCGCCCCTGCCGGCAGGCGGGCAACGCGCTGTACTTTGTGAGCGGGAGGGACGCCGGAAGGTAAGCATGCGGCCCGTCCCACCGTCTGCCCCAGGACCCTGGATGGAACTTCACCATCCAGGGGGCAGTGAAAGGAAGGCACATGGCTGGCACCGGTTCGTTCTTGATAATTGTCGGTTTGGACGGTTCCGAACATTCCCGGGCGGCACTGACCTGGGCGTTGGACGAGGCACACCGGCGCAACGGGCAGCTCCGCCTGGTCACGGCCTGGAACAAGCCGGCGATGGCATGGTATCCGGCTGTCCTGGAAACAGCGGCGGGTGAGATTGCCACCGAAGAGTCTCCGGAGCACATCGCCCGGACCCTCCAAGAAGACGCGCTAAAGTCCGCCGAAAATGCAGGCGTACCAGCTGCAGGGCGGCTGGTAGACACGCATTCACCTGCGTCGGCAATTCTCGATGCGGCCAGTGACGCGGACCTTATCGTCATAGGTTCCCGGGGACACGGAGGATTTCCCGGGTTGCAGCTGGGTTCCGTCTCTGCCCAGGTGGTCAACCACGCCCAATGTCCTGTCCTGGTGGTTCACTCCAAGGCATGATTCCAGCACTGCCCCCTGTTGGAGAAGCGGGTCCCGTCCTACACTTAAAGCGCCTGCAGGTAACCATCAGATGACGCCGGGTTGTTCAGGACATGAGAATGTCCGAGCCTTCTCTTAGCGAGATCGCGAAGGTACCTGCAGGTTCTGCGTCTGAAGACTGCGGTGCTGGTGGGGCCGTCCCTTTGCTGTCACCGTGCGCCGTATGTGGATGCCCCGGATCGTTCCCAGACGCAGCGTTCGCGCAGGAGTCGGGAAGGATTGCCCGAGTTCCGCTGGAACCGTCAATCCGGGAGATTCCCCGACGCTAAGCTCTTGCGTGGCGTCAGCGGTAATGGGGGCTGACGCACCAAACTTTTCATGCACACAACCTGGGGAATCTGCATGTCCAGCCACGCGTCCTTGCCCGACACCACGCCTGCCTCCGGAACCCGCTGGACGGCCGCCGTCGTCCTTTCCGCGCTGTTGGCCCTCTTCGGCGCAAACCTGCCGGCGGTTGCCGCCGACACAGGCACCGAGCCGTCAGCAACAGTCCAGGCCGCGGACCTGCTCGAGACCCTGCCGGTCAAGGGCCGGGCACCCAAGACCGGGTACGAGCGCTCGCTGTTCGGGGCAACGTGGGCGGACGTGGACCAGAACGGCTGTGACACCCGGAACGACATCCTCAACCGGGACCTGACGGAGATCACGTACGTCACCGGCGTCCCGTGCACGGTCAAGACGGGCGTACTTGCGGACCCTTACACGGGCACTGTCATCAACTTCGTCCGCGGGACCACCACCAGCAATGCCGTGCAGATCGACCATGTGGTGGCACTCAGCGACGCGTGGCAGAAGGGTGCCCAGCAGCTGACCTCGGAGCAGCGGACGGCCTTCGCCAACGACCCGCTGAATCTCCAGGCGACGGACGGGCCCACGAACCAGCAAAAGGGCGACGGCGACGCCGCAACCTGGCTGCCTCCGGCCAAGGGGTTCCGGTGTGAGTACGTCGCCCGGCAGGTCTCTGTGAAAGCGCGGTACAGCCTGTGGGTGACGCAGGCGGAGCACGACGCCATCGCCGGGATCCTAGCTACCTGCCCCGGGCAGCAGGCACCGGCCACCGTAGCGGCCGCCTCCAGCGCCACGGTCGTCTACTACGCGAACTGCTCCGAGGCGGTGGCTGCCGGGGCTGCCCCGCTGTATGCCGGCACCGCCGGGTACCGTTCCGGACTGGACGGCGACGGCGACGGAGTAGCCTGCGAGGGGTAGCTCCCGCTATACCGCGTGAGGCCCTGTCCGGGGCGGCGCGTCCTTGTTCAGCGCCAGGCCTGCGATGATCGCGCCGGCCAGGAGGAGTATGAACGGCGTTTGGAGAATTGAACCCAGAAGTGCGAACCCCGAGTCCGCAATAGGTCTTGACGCCGCAATGAGGCAGGCAATGTCCATTGCCAGGGCCACCCCGTAGCCGGTGACGAAAATGACCATCACCGCGGGCGGCCGGTAACCCTTGGTGAAGGCCCGCACTGCCGAGTCGTAGGCCACGAATTTCAGGCCGATGAAGATGGGTGTGAAGGTCAGCAGGTCCACGATATGCACATTGTCCGGGAATCTGCGCAGCGGCACGTTCGCGGCGCCTTGGTAGACGCCCTCGGAAAAGAACCACCGGGTGCCCAGGTGGATCCCGATCAACAGGGCCGACAGCAGCCCGTACCGCAGCCATGTTCCGCGCCGTGTCATCCCCATCGCCCAGTATGGCTGTGCGTGCCATATGGGTTTCAAGGCAGTTGCGGCAAACTTGAGGTGCCGGCGGGGGTGCAGGCCTTTCATGATCTTCCCCGGACGGCCTGCAGATGGCAGATTGTTCCTTGGCACGGGGATAACCGGGGACGAAAAGACACGCCAAGGGGCAGCCATGGCTCACGCCGAGAACCAGATCACCATCAGCCGTTCGCCCGCCGAGGTTTACATGTTCCTGGCCGACGGGTTGAACAACACGGCGTGGCGTGCAGGCGTTCAGTCCATCTCGCTGAAGAGCGGTACTGCCGGAATGCCCGGCGCGGTGTACAGGCAGACGCTGAGCGGACCGGGCGGCCGGGCCATCGACGGCGACTACGAGATCATCGCCGCCGAACCCGGCAGGCTCCTCGGCTTCCAGGTGGTGGCCGGTCCTGCCCGCCCGTCCGGCGCCTACCACCTCGCGCCATCCGATGGCGGGACAACGGTCCGCTTCACCCTGGACCTGCAACCCAAGGGACTGATGAAACTCGTCGGGCCGATGGTCCAGCGCACCATGGACCAGGAGGTCGCCCAGCTGGCAAAGCTCAAAACAGTCCTCGAGGCACGGTAGGCACGGGCGGGTTTCGCCGGCGGGCCCAAGCCGCGCGCGACTAACACCGGCAGGGATGGACTCCCGCGTCATGAATCACGACGGCGGCACGCGGCAGGGTGCCGTCGGCATGCGGTTCGTGCGGCAGACTTAGGGGTGCTCCCCAACGAAAGCAGGACCCCGTGATCACTCTCCAGCAGGATGCCGACGGCTTCGTCCGCATGAACCGCCACTACCCGGCCAGTGTCCGGATCCGGATTGCCTTCAACGACGGCAGCAGCGGCGAGTTTTCGGGCCGGACCCTCAACAACGCCTACGACGCCGCGCTTGCCGATTTCCGCGCCCAGAACGGTCTCGACGCGAAGGGCTTTAACCGGACCCCGGCAGGCCGGACCAACTCAGGCAACAAACTGGATTTTGTTCCCGTGCATCCGGGCATGGGGGAGTAGCCGGAGCCGCATTACGGAAGCGGCAAGCCTGAGGGTGGTCACACGGCAAGCCCATTGGCGTGCCGGTGCGCAACCTTCCACTTGCCGTCCTCGCGCCGGTAAACCTGCGTGGCCCGGAGCGTGAGGCCTGCGGGTTCGCCGTCCCGTCGGAACGAGATGCGTTCGATGCCGGCGGTAGGCCATGTCCCCGATGACGTCGCATGCCTGCAACTCGAACTCCCATGAGGTGCAGTCGGAAACGCTGTCCTCCAGGTACCTGACGGTAAGTCCTCGCGGTCACTCATGGCGTCAAGGTACGCGCGCCGTGCGGGCCCGACAAGGGGGAAAGCGCCGGTGCAGTAACCCGTGGTTACGCCTGCTCGGCGCTGTCCTGGTGGGCCGCCACCACGAAGTGTTCCACCCGCCGGTCCGGAACCAGCCAGATCAGCGCGACGATGGTGAAGACCGCGACTCCCAACAGCGGCTGGACCAGGGTGAGGGCAATGCCGGTGAGGTAGATCAGCGGAGAAGCCTTGCCCTTCCAGTCTTTCCCCACGGCCTGGGCAAGCGCCCCATCTTTGCCCTGCACTGCGATCAGCCGCCGCTCCAGGATGAAGTAGGCGATCGCGGCGCACAGCAGGTTGACGCCGTACAGCAGCACGGGGACCTGCAGGAAACCGGACTCGTCCATCCACCGGGTGGTGAACGGGAACAGGGACAGCCAGAACAGCAGGTGGAGGTTGGCCCAGAGGATGCCGCCGCTCACCCGGCTGGCGAGGTGGATCATGTGGTGGTGGTTGTTCCAGTAGATCCCCACGTACACGAAGCTCAGGAGGTAGGTGAAGATCGTGGGCAGGATGGCGGCGACGCCTGCCCACGTGGGTTCCTCGGGCGTGTGCAGCTCCAGCACCATGATGGTGATGATGATGGCCAGTACGCCGTCGCTGAAAGCCTCGAGCCGATTTTTGTTCACCCGAACATCATGCACGCAAACTCATGTGGCCAGGGTGTCAAACCACTGCCGGCCTCCCGGCGCCGCCGTCTGCGCTGGCCAGCCGGCTACCGGCGAGCCGCTTGAGATTCGAGAACTGGCGGGTCTGCATGACCCAGTGCGACGGTTCCAGGATGGCTGCGCTCATGATGGGTTGAAGCCATGTGGGCCGCAGGGCCCAGTAGCCGCTGACCACCAGCCGGGTTCGCCCCTCGGGCAGGCTGCGCACGTCGAATCCCCAGAGGGAGTCGGTGTAAAAACGCGGCCGTGTCCCCGCCGGATCGAAGGGACGCCCCCGCAGATCGAGGGACATGCGGAGACCCAAAAACCGCCCCGGTTCAAGGGCCGCGACCTCCCACCACTCGCTGCCATCCGGCTTGGCGGCCAAATGCTGGCCGAGGGCGATGTCCTGCCACTCGGGATGGATGCTTTCAGCGCTGCGCCGCCCAAAGTTGTCGAGACGGTCCCAGCTGTACCAGCCTGCGCGGTCTGTGCCCATCTGCACCAGCCAAGGCCATACGCGGGATGGGGGTGCATCGATGGTCACGGCCATGGTCGCGCTTCGGGAGCTGTCCGGAATCAGGTCTGCGCCCGGGTATGGCTCCTGGACTTCGTCGGGGGTAGCACCCCAGCGGAGCAGGCGGGGCCGCACAATGGACAGGTAAGCAGCTGCGCAACAGGCCCCCGCACCCCCTGCCACTATTGCGCCCCTGCCTGTGCGGTGTGTCATCGCGCCCTCCCGTCATGCCCAGGATTCAGGTCGTCCAGGGAAGGCGCCCCGGAGCCAGCGGCGGCACCGGCGGTGGCCTCGATGGTGACCGTCCCCGCGTCGCCGTCCACGCTCACCTTCTGTCCACCAGCCAGCCGCTGCGTCGCCACCCCGGTGCCCAGGACGGCCGGGATGCCGTACTCGCGGGCCACGATGGAGCTGTGGCTCAGCGGCCCGCCCACATCGGTGACCACTGCGGAGGCCATCGCGAACAACGGCGTCCAGGCCGGAGTGGTCATGCGTGCCACCAGCACCTCGCCGGGCTGCATCAGGCCGAAGTCCTCCGGACCCCGCAGCACCCGGGCAGGTGCAGTTACCCGGCCGGAACTCGCACCCGCGCCCTTGATCACGTTGCCGGACTGGTGCTGCGGTCCCGCCGGCATCATCGAGCCGAAGGCCTTCTCCATCCACGCTTTTTGCGGCAGCATCTGCGGGGCGTCAGCCTTCGCCTGGCCGCGCCACAGCATCCGGCGTTCCTCGACGGCGGCGGCACGGACCGGCCGCGACGCACCGGCCAGGGAAACATTGGCCTCCACGTCCGCGAGCCCAAACTCCACCGCACTCTGAAGTTCCTGGAAGCGCAGCCAGAATACGTCGTCGGGTGCGGCGATGACACGTGACAGCACCAGCCGCCGGCCGAGTTCCCGCAGTATCCGACGCAGCAGCGGCCAGGCGAGTCCGACGTCGGCCAGGGCGTCCTCACGCACCGGCGCCGTCTCCTGCGCCCACTTCAGCAGCCGGAGAAAGAGCGCCCGGCGCCGCGGGCCCAGGCGCGAAGCCACCTCCCGGGTCAGTGCCTCCCGGCGCTCGGTCAGCAGCCGCTGCCGTTCATGCGGGTCGGTGCCCTGCCCGCGGAGGTAGAACTTCACCGTTTCCAGCTGCGCGGACGGGTTGTCGGCCGGCACCGCGGTGGCGAAGTCCAGGTTGTAGACCGCGTGCCCGTAGAGGTCCAGATGTTCCTGGAAGGTGAACCGCCATTCTTGCCACAAAACGTCCTCCACGCCCTCCGGCGCGGAACCTGTCCGCAGGCACTCGGCGAGTTCCGGCGTCGGCCGTTCCAGCAACGCCTTCACCAGCGAAGGATCGCTGCGCGCCCAGCCCGCGAGGTCGTACAGGGACTTTTCCGCCCGGATGGGCTCGCTGTCAAAGCCCAGCAGGAACTCCTGGGCAGGGGGATCGCCGTCCCGCCGGACGGCCTTGTAGACGGCGCGGAAGGAGAGTTCGCTCATGTCGGCCATCGGAATGATGGACTGCACGGCCGTGTAGTACACGGTTCCGGCGTCCAGGAGGGCCTGCACGCCCGCGAGCAGCTGCTCTCCGGAAAGTTCTGTTGGTGGTTTCGCCGACCAGTCCTTGATGATGCGTTCGTAGCGCGGATGCGAGTAGTCGCGCCAGCCCGCGACGCCCATATGCGCCTTGCCGCCGAACAGTGCCCCCATGGCCGGCACCGTCCTGCCCGTCATCCGCAGCATGGCCCAGGTGCGGTAGTAGTAGTAGGCGTAGCCGTTGACGGTGGGGAAGCGGACGTCGCCCTCGCGGAGGGAGCCCGGCCCCAGCGCCTGGTTCATCAGGGCGGACAGCGAGTGGGTCACTGAGCCGTCGACGAGGTCGGCGAAGAGCGGGGTGAGCGGCTCCGGCATTTGCTCCACGATGCTCGCCCGGAAGTAGAGGCCCTTGGGGTAGGGGACATGCCATTCCGTAGGGACGTCCGCCGCGGGTTCGGGCAGCGCGGTGATGGGCCGGGACTGGAGCAGGAAGAACCTCCCGTCCGCCCTGGCCCACTCGATGTCCTGCGGGGCTCCGAAGTGGTCAGCAATCCGCTGGCCCTGTGCGGCGAGCTCGGCCGCCGCGGCATCGTCCAGGACCGGCGCACGACGGCGGTCTTCCGCGACTTTTTCCTCGACCGTTCCGTTGTCCGAGGATACGGTCATGAGTTCCTTGTCGGCTGTCTGCCGCGTGAGGACTTTGCCCGTGTGGGTGTCCACGGTCAGGTCGTCGGTGGTGACCTGCCCGCTGACCACGGCCTCGCCCAGGCCCCAGGCCGCGCTGATCACCGTCTGATCGCGGCGGCCGTTCGAGGGGTTGGCCGTGAACATCACCCCGGCTGCCTCGGCCTCCACCATCTGCTGGATGACGACGGCGAGACGCACCTGGCCGGGCAGCACGCCTTCGCGGGCACGGTAGGCCATGGCGCGCGCCGTCCAGAGGGAGGCCCAGCAGTTAATGACGGCCTTGGCCAGGGCGTCCAGGCCGCGGATGTTGAGGTAGCTTTCCTGCTGCCCGGCGAAGCTGGCGGAGGCGAGGTCCTCGGCGGTGGCGGAGGAGCGGACCGACACGGCGGTGTCCCCGCCGCCGAGGCGCTCATAGGCGGACTCGAGTTCGGCTTGGATGGCGGCAGGCATGGTGCCTTTGTGGAACAGGGTCCGGATCAGCGCGGACGCATGCTCGTACTCCTGCGGCGACGCATCAGGAGGCAGTGCGGCCAACTCCTGGATGGCCGCATCGAGGTTGTTTTCGGCGGTGAAATCCGCGTACGCGGCGGTGGTGAGGATCACCCCCGGCGGGACCGGCAGCCCGGCCTGGATGAGGCCGCCGAGGCCCACGGCCTTGCCGCCCGCCCCGGCGATGTCGCTCCGGTCCACGTCGCCCAGGTCCATGACGTAGGTCATGACGGTGCTCCCTTACTGTCCATCGCCGTCGGCCGTTTCCAAAGCACTGCCGCCAGGACCGCAACCCAGAGCAGGAACGCCCCGATGCTGATGCGCTCGCCGACGCCCAAGACGAGGTTCGGTCCCGGGGCTGCCATAAACGCGACCATACCCATGAGCGCTGACATTGCGAGCGAGACGATCGAGTAGGCGCGCATCCCGCCGTGGAATCCTGCCGCGACAAAGCACATGGCGGCGACCATGAGGCCGAGCTGCACGTTGGTGGCCACGATGTGCGCCGGGATGGACGTGTCGTCGCTGAGGCGCAGCGGGAAAAGGGCGCCCATGATGTTCCAGAGCCCGTAGGCGGTAAGCAGACCGGCGCCGATGCGCAGGGCCCTGTGCCCGCGGACCGAGGTCCAGACGCCCAGTCCGAACGCGGTGAACAGGACCGTGTAGAGCCAGGTGAGCGGGGCCACGACCTGGTAGCCGGGGGAGCCGACGGCCAACAGTTCGCTCACCATCTGTTCGGTGCGCCGGTAGCCGGCCCATTGGGACGCCGCAATGCCGTCGGTGAACACCACGTAGAGCAGTGATGACAGCGGCCCGGCCGCGAGGAGGGCGATGCGCAGGGTTTCCTTGCCGCGGCTTTCGAACGGCACAGCCGGTCTTTGTCCGGGGAGTCGTCCTCCTGCAATTGACATCTTGGAATGTCCTCAGAGCCCGCACTCCAGCAACCGGTAGGCGCAGGGCACGCGGGCGGAAGCCTGGACGCCTACCTGTTCCAGCGTCTGCCCAGCGCGGATGCATGCCTAGGGCCGAACGGCCTTGGGGACTGCGGTAGGGCAGGAACGCTGACCCCTATTCCTGTTATTGGGTATCCGGGAATCTTGACTGCACCCAGCCCCGGGAATACGTTCCGCCTTATCGGCGCCGGTCCCGGCAAACCACGGAATGAGGCGCCGGCGGACAGGCCAGGAGGAAAGACCATGCCGAAGTATCTGTTTGAAGCAACGTACGTGGGCCAGGGCATCAAGGGGCTCATGCAGGAAGGCGGTACCGCGCGGCGTGACGCCCTGACGGAAGCCCTGAAGTCTGTGGGAGGCACGCTGGAAAGCTTCTACTACGCCTTTGGGTACTACGACGTCCTGGGCGTTTTTGAGATTCCGGACGATGCCAGCGCCGCAGCGCTGTCACTGCTGATCAATTCGTCGGGGACCGTCAACGTCCGGCTGAAGCCGCTCCTTACCGTGGAGGACCTCGACGCGGCCGCCAAGAAGACCCCGTCCTACCGGGCACCGGGACAGTAGGGGAGTGACGCGCCTGGGCCGGCGGGCCGCCGTCGGAAATTACGACGGCGGCCTCCTTCAGGTGGTAGCCACGACCAGGCGGCGGGGGAGATCGAATGCACCGCACCACCGGCGCCAGGTCGTGTTGGCTCAATTACTCGACGGGAAAGGACCGCCGTGTTGAACCGGCCGTTGATGCGTCCGCCAATGCTGGAGGACATGTTGTCCTGCGGATTATGAGCCGTGGCGGCACCAGAATGTGCTGGGATTCCTGGCGCCCTTCGATTCTCGAGAGGAGAAGTTCGGCGGCTTGGCGGCCCATCTGTACGCCGGACTGGTCAACCGTGGTCAGACCGATGGGCGGGAGCGAGGCGGCCGGCACATTGTCGTACCCGACCAGCGACATGTCCCCGGGAATGTCGATTCCGGAGTCGAATAAGCCGGTGAACGCTCCCAAGGCGGCCACATCTGCACCGCCGTGTACGGCGGTCGGGCGTTTGGCGAGCGGCCTCCGTGCCAATGAGCGTCCAGCTTCCAGGCCGCTCTCATATCCCCACCTGCCCGGCACGTGGTCAATCCATTCGTCAAGCCCGTGCTTCTTCATCGCGAGGTCGTACCCCTCTCGGCGGACGGTTTGGGGCATGCCGGGCTCGCTGGACGGCTGGGTGTTGGCGAGCATCGAGATCCGTTGGTGCCCCAACGAGACCAGATGGTCCACGATCAGCGCGCTCCCCGCGATGTCGTCGCTGGCCACCGTGTCGAAATGCGTTGCGGGTCCATGCCGTCCCAAAACCACGACCGGAATGCTGCGCCCTAGCTTCTCCAGTTCTTCGTTGGGGCCGAACGGCGCAATGAGCAGGAGCCCGTCCATCCGGCGGTCCACCATTGCGTCGATCAGCTTCTGCTGCGCATCAAGCCCGTGGCGGGCTTGCCCGATGAGCACCTGGTAGCCCAACTCTTCAGCTACATCCCGGACACCCTCCACAAGGACCGAAAAAAAGGTGTTGGAAAGGTCGACGAGGAATATGCCCAGGGTGTAGCTGTTGCCGCGCATTCCACGGGCAGCGGCCAGGGGCCGGTAGTTGAGGAGCGCCATGGATTCCTCGACTCTGCTCCGCATCGCCGGGCTCACCCCATATGCATTCCGCAGCACCTTGGAGACGGCCGCCCGGGAGACTCCGGCGTGAACGGCAACATCGCTGATGGTGGCCCGCTTCAGCTGTTCCATGGTGGCATTCCCCTCCGAGTTATGGGCTCTCCGGTAATTGTAGATTGATCTACGAAAAACTCTTGGCAACCGATGTGAAATGGCTTACAGTGGACAAACGTAGACCGATCTACACAATCACACGCGGGCTTATAGTTCGACAGCAGGACCCGCTTTTGAAACGTTCCACGAGCCGTCCGGGTCCGTGGCTCTACGAGGAGGTAAAGATGGCCGTAAGGAGCAAGCAGCGCTGGGCCGCTCTGGCTGGGGGAGTGACAGTGTTGGCGCTGGCCCTGACCGGTTGCAGCGGGGGAGGCAGCAGCGGCGGCGGGGAAAAGACCATCACTTGGCTGGTGGACAACGCCGAGAATACCGTGACAGCAGCTGAAAAGGTGGCTGAAGAATTCACTGCGGCGAACCCCGGCATCAAAGTCGACATCGAGACCCGTCCCCAGGGCGGCGACGGCGACAACATCGTGAAGACCCGGCTGTCCACGGGAGACATGGCCGACGTCTTCAACTACAACACCGGTTCACTGCTCCAGCAGATCAATCCGGAGCAGAACTTGCAGCCCATCACCAATGAGCCCTACCTGTCCAACGTGGCGGACTCCTTCAAGCCAGTGGTGACGTCCGGCGGCCAAGCTTATGGAGTGCCTTTCAGCACCGGCATGGCCGGAGCCTTCCTTTACAACAAGAAGGTTTACGAGAAGCTCGGACTGTCGGTGCCCAAGACGTGGAACGAGTTCATGGCCAACAGCCGGAAGATCAAAGACGCTGGCATCGCGCCGATAATCCAGTCCTACCAGACCACGTGGACGTCCCAGCTCTTCGTCCTGGGCGACTTCGCCAACGTGATGACAGCTGACCCGAACTTTGCCTCGGACTACACCGCCAACAAAGCCAAGTACGCAACGAACCCCGCGGCGGTCAAGGGATTCGAGCACCTGGAAGAGGCAGCGAAGGCGGGATTTTTCAACGATGACTTCGCATCCACCACCTATCAGCAGGCGCAGGACAAGCTGGTCAGTGGTGAAGGTGCCCAGTACCCAATCCTCAGCTTCGCGTTGAACAACATCAAGGTGACCCATCCCGACAAACTGAACGACCTGGGCCTGTTCCCGCTTCCGGGCGATGACGCTGCCAAGAACAAGCTGACGGTCTGGATGCCCGGCGGAACGTACATCCCGAAGTCCACAAAGAATCTCGAGGAAGCCAAGAAGTTCCAGGCCTTCATCGCCAGCAAGGCAGGATGCGATGCACAGACGGCAGCAGTCGGCGCGGCAGGACCGTACCTGGTGAAGGACTGCGAGCTGCCCTCGGACGTTGCCGCCGCGGTCAAGGACATGCTCCCGTTCTTCGAAGACCCGGCCAAGAACAGCCCGGCATTGGAATTCCTGTCCCCGGTCAAGGGCCCTGCCCTTGAGCAGATCACCGTCGAGGTCGGTTCGGGCATCCGTTCCGGCAAGGACGGTGCCGCCCTCTATGACGAGGACGTCAAGAAACAGGCCAAGCAGCTGAACCTGCCTGGTTGGAACTAAGCTCCCAAACCCACAAGCCGTCCGGGCCCCCGGGCCCGGACAGCCCTTGGAGAGATGTCATGACACTGAACACCGCACCAACGCCGTCGGCGGTACGCCACTTGGCGCCCGCTGCGCACACCAAGCGCCGCAAGGGCAGCTCGCCCTACCCCTACTGGTTCTACCTGCCTGCCGCGGTCATCTACACCGCCTTGTTCCTGGTCCCAACCTTTGCCTCGTTCTTCTTCAGCTTCACCCGCTGGAACCTCACTGAATTCACCTTCATTGGCCTGGACAACTTCGTCCAGTTCTTCCAGGAGCCGGCATTACTCAAAGGCCTCACCAACACCTTCATCTACGGCCTGGTGACGTCCTCGCTCAAAGTGGTCCTGGGCATGCTCCTGGCAGTGCTGCTGACATCCCGGATTATTGCCCGCGGATACCTTCGCTCGGTGATCTTTTTCCCGGTCCTGCTCAGCAGCATCGGGGTCGGTATCGTCTTCACAGTATTGATGGATCCACGCAACGGCATGATCAACGAAGCGCTGGCCACTATGGGCCTCAAAGGACCGGCCTGGCTCACTGATCCGGCGTGGGCGTTGCTTTCCGTCGCCCTGGTGGACGTTTGGAAGGGCGTCGGCCTGGCAACGGTCATCTACATTGCGGGCATCGTGTCCATCCCCCAGGAATACTTTGAAGCAGCCAAAATGGACGGCGCCACCTCCATCAAGAGCTTCTTCAACATCACCCTGCCCCTTGCCCGCCCGGCCACCGCAACGGTGATCATCCTCTCCCTGATCGGGGGTCTGCGCTCCTTCGACCTGATCTGGGCCATGACAAAGGGCGGCCCGGGTTTCACGTCCGACGTGATCGCCTCGGTCATCTACAAGCAATACCAGGCCGGTTTCTACGGCCTTTCCACAGCCGGCAACGTTGTGCTGTTCCTGATCGTGACGGCCATCATCCTGCCCCTGTCCATGTTTTTGAACCGCAAGGAGGTGGAACAGTGATCACCGCCGTCAGAAGGTACGCCGTTGGCATCCTGGCCATCGCAGTGACCGTCGTCGTCTTCATCGTTCCGCTGCTCTTCATGGTCCTGACGGCGGTCAAGGACCGCAAGGAGGCAGCGAAGCTGGAATTCACCTGGCCGACCAACTTCCAGTTTGTGGAGAACTTCACCCAAGTGCTCTCTGCCCGAAAATTCATGCTGGTGACAGCCTTCATCAACAGCACCATCCTCACGGTGGCCAGTGTGACCATCCTGGTGGTACTCGCGGCGATGGTCGCCTGGGTGTTGCAGCGCCGCAAGTCCCGCTGGAACGGCGTGGCGAACTTCCTGATCCTTTCCGGGCTGATCATTCCGCCCGCGATCGTCCCCACGATCTGGGTGCTTCAAAGCATCGGGCTGTTCAGAACCTTGCCAGGCCTGATCCTCATCGAGGTCGCCTTCGGCCTCTCCTTCTGCGTCATGCTCTTCAGGGCCTTCATCGCGTCCATCCCGAAGGAACTCGACGAAGCGGCCGTGATCGACGGATGCGGGCCCGTCCGCCTGTTCTTCCGGGTCATCTTCCCCTTGCTGCGTTCCGTGATCGTCACCGTCATCGTGGTGCAGTCCGTGGCCATCTTCAACGACTTTCAGCACCCGCTCTACTTCCTTCCCGGCGACGCGAACGCCACGGTGCAGCTGACGCTGTTCAACTTCCAGAGCCAGTTCACCACGAACTACAACCTGCTCTTCATGAACATCCTGCTCATCACCATCCCGCCGTTCGTCATGTATCTGTTCTTCAACCGCCAGATCGTTGCAGGCATGACGGCCGGCGCCGTCAAGGGCTGACCGACCACAAACTGTGCCGGCCGAAGCAGGCCGCATCCACCAAGGAGATTTCCCTATGCCCGCCACAGTGCATCCGGCAACGTTCGAACACCTGCCCCCTTCCCCTGGCGCCGGCACGCTCGGCATCGGCCTGGCAGCCCCCCGCATTTCATGGAAGACCACGGCAGAGCCGGGCTGGCGACAGGCCGCGTACCAGCTCTCCGTAACCACCCGCGGCCGGACCTGGACCAGCGGCCGGGTCGAGTCCGCCGAATCGGTGCTCGTGCCGTGGGAGGGTACGCCGCTGGATTCAGCGCAGTGCGCCGAGGTGAGCGTCCGGGTCTGGGGCGCCGCGGATGAGGCCGCCAGCGAATGGAGCCAGCCATCCGCCGTCGAGACCGGACTTCTGCACCCTGCAGACTGGACGGCTACGGCCATCACCCCGGCCTGGGACGAAGACCCCGCAGCAGTCCGGCGGCCACCGCTGCTCCGGCGCGCGTTCACCCTTGACCGGCCCGTGGCTTCCGCGCGCTTGTACGTGACGGCCCACGGACTCTACGAAGTGGAGATCAACGGAACGCGGGTCGGCGACGATGCCTTATCGCCAGGCTGGACCGTTTACGGCAAGCGGCTGCGCTACTACACCTACGATGTCACCGGCCACCTGTCCGCCGGCGACAACGCCATCGGGGCGCTTCTTGCCGACGGTTGGTACCGTGGCCGGATCGGCTTCCGGGGCGGCCACAGCAACCTCTACGGGGACAAGGTTGCGCTGCTGGCCCAGCTCCATGTCACCCACGACGACGGCTCCGTCACCGTAATTGGAACGGACGGGACTTGGACAGCGTCGTTCGGGCCGATCCTGCAGGCAAGCCTGTACAAGGGCGAGACGTACGACGCGCGGCAGCTGCCCGGCGGCTGGAGCACCGCGGCTTTTGACGGCTCAGGTTGGGCGCCGGTCACGGGCGTCGACCGCGATCCGCAAACGCTGGTGGCCCCCGAAGGACCGCCGGTCCGCTGCACCGGTGAGATACGCCCAGTCAGCGTATGGACGTCCCCGTCGGGCAAAACACTCATCGACTTCGGCCAAAACCTCGTCGGACGCCTCCGCATCACTGTTGCCGGTGATGCCGGTTCCACCGTCACGCTCCGCCATGCAGAGGTCCTGCAGGACGGCGAGCTGTGCACGCGACCCCTGCGGGGAGCGGACGCGACGGACAGGTACACCCTGGCCGGCGCCGGCGAGGAAACCTGGGAGCCCCGGTTCACTATCCACGGCTTCCGCTATGCGGAGATCAGTGGCTGGACCGGCGGGGACGTTGCGGCGAATGTGGTGGCGAGGGTCTACCACACAGACATGCAGCGGACCGGGTGGTTCGAATGCTCCAACCCAGACCTTAACCGCCTCCATGACAACGTGCTGTGGAGCATGAAGGGCAACTTCGTGGACATCCCCACCGACTGTCCGCAGCGTGATGAGCGCCTCGGCTGGACCGGAGACATTCAGGTCTTCGCCCCGACGGCCAGCTTCCTTTACGACTGCTCCGGCATGCTGTCCTCCTGGCTCAAGGATGTGGCGGCCGAGCAGCTCCCGGACGGCACCGTGCCCTGGTACGTTCCCGTCATCCCCGGTGGCAATTACTGGACTCCGATCCGTCCCGGAGCGGTGTGGGGAGACGTTGCAGTGCTGACTCCGTGGACGCTGTATGAGCGCTTCAACGATCCAGGAATCCTGGCTGCACAGTATGAGAGCGCAAAGGGCTGGGTTGACTTGTTGGACCGTCTCTCCGGTGACAGCCACCTCTGGAACGGCAGCTTCCAGCTCGGCGACTGGCTCGATCCGAGCGCCCCGCCAGAGGACCCGACCCAGGCCATGACGGACGCGCACCTGGTGGCCACCGCATATTTCGCGTGGTCGGCCCGGCACCTCGCCAAGGCCGCTGCCGTGCTTGGCAAGTCCGGCGACGAACTGCGCTACCTCACGTTGTCGCGGGCTGTTGCTGATGCCTTCGCTGGCGAGTACATCCACCCTGACGGGATCATGACCAGCGACGCCCAGACCGCGTACGCGCTCGCCATCGTCTTTGATCTGTTCCCGGATGCGGGTTCGAAGGCCCGCGCGGGCGGCCGGCTTGCTGAGCTTGTGCACCAAAACGGGAACCGCATCGGAACTGGCTTTGCGGGAACGCCGGTGGTCTCTGATGCGCTCACGCTGTCCGGTGAGATTGACGCCGCCTACGATCTCCTACTCGAAGAGGAGTGCCCCTCGTGGCTCTACGCCGTGGGCCAGGGAGGGACCACCATCTGGGAGCGCTGGGATTCCATGCTTCCGGACGGATCGATCAACCCCGGTGAAATGACGTCCTTCAACCATTACGCCTTAGGCGCAGTGGCTGATTGGATGCATCGGGTGGTGGCCGGTTTGGCCCCACTTGAACCCGGTTACCGCAGGATTCTGATCAAGCCGCAGCCGGGCGGTGGCCTCAGCTGGGTCTCGGCCCGGCATGAAACGCCGTACGGTCTGGCCGCGGTACAGTGGCGGATCGATGGCGGCGACATGTCCGTCGTCGTCGAAATTCCCACCGGTACCACCGGGTTAGTTATGCTCCCGGGGCAGGAACCGGCGGAAGTAGGCTCAGGACGGCACAGCTTTGAAGCGGCAAACGTACTTTCAAGCGCCGGCGGTCAAACACAAGCCTGACAGGTTAAGGCATACCGCCTGGCCGCCTCAGCAGCGGTAACAGAGTCTCCTTCCGGCTGGACCAGTTCAGCGGGACCGACGACCACTACGGGGCCCGGCCGGTTAGCGGTGGAAATCAGGCGCCGTGCGCTGGCCCGTCTTTGGCCGAATTACTGCGGACACTGCCTGGCGGCGAGAAGCGCGAGATCGTAGATCAGCTGCTGGACTTCGCGCTCGCGGCCGCTGACCCTTGGGACCGGCGTCTGGGAGGGCGCGGTTCCTTTGCGCGGTGGTGCCGGAACGGGGCGGTGCGCTGCGGAATTACTTGGGCTGCCGGGTCCCGCGTTGCGGGCTCCGTCAGTGATATTGCCTTGAAATGCGTCCGTCGTGAGCAAGATATTTCCCCCTGGTCGAACCTGTGACCACCTTAGGAAGCGGCATCTGCATTCGGAAGGGCTTTTGTCCATTGAGGGGATTTATTGCCTCAATCTTGATCGAAACCTGTAGTAGGGGAGCGACAGTCAGGAAAGCCATGTCCTGCTGTTACGCGTTGCCTGCACCGTGCCCGGTGTCCTCCCACAGGACATCCAGGTTGTGGAAAACCACGGGCCCGTCGCACAGCTGGGCCATCCGGGCAGCGAACTCGGACGTCTCCGGCCGGCCGGAATTCTCCATGGCCGAGTCAAAGGAATCGAAGTCCACGATCGTGAAGTAGTGCCCGGGATGGTCCCGGTCAGCGGTGGCCATGATGTGGCGGAAGGTGGGCGGAGTGGTTCCCTCGGTTCGGGAAGGGCGGCCCAGCTCTTCGATCTCCTTGATACGGGAGGACGTGAATTCGATGATCTGCACAAACCCGGCCATGATGGCTCCTCGACGGCGGTGGACGCTGATGCGCATCACGGTAGACCCGGTGGCGGCCTGCGCACAGGGGGAAAATTACCCTACTTCCCCCGCCGAAAGCGTGCCGCGCGGCAGATCAATGGGCCAGCGACGAGGAGCGGCGGGCCCTGGGCAGGGGACCCGCCGCTGCCCGTCAGCGGTTGGCGCCCAGTGCCGCCCAGGCCTTGTTCCGGCGGTCGGCAAGGTCCCTGCGGGCCTCCAGGGCATCAGCCAGGCTGACAGCGGCAAACCGGGTCGCCGTTCCGGGCGCCGCCCGGGCCACCAGGTCCATGTCAGCGCTGATCACGGTGCCCACCATCGCGTAGCCGCCGCCGGAGACGGCATCGCGGTGCAGGATGATCGGCTGGGTGCCACCGGGAATCTGGATAGATCCCACGGCATACCCCGCATCCACGATGTTTGAAGGGTCCGAACCCGCACCGAACGGCTGTTCCCGCTCCTTCCATTTCACCCCCGGTCCCGAGTAGCGAAGACCCATCCGGTCGGCCACGGGAGTCACTTTCCACTCCTCGTTGAGGAGATTGCCCAGGCCTTCCTCGGTCAGGCGGTGGTCGTACAACCCCAGCACAATCCGGACTTCCTGCTCCTTGGCGAAAACAGGCCGGAATTCATCCGGGACGCTTTCGGCCTGGGGGAGTCTTCCGCCATTGAGGGGAGCGCCCACGGGGACAACGTCGCCCGCTTCGAGCTTGCGGCCCTTGAACCCGCCGATGGCGCCCAGGCTGTACGTGGACCTGCTGCCCAGCACCTCCGGCACGTCGATGCCGCCCTGGACCGCGATGTAGTAGCGGGTGCCGCCCTGGATCACGCCGAAGGAAAGCTGGTCCCCGGCCTTCAGCAGCAGGCGGCTCCACTGCGGCCGCGGCTCCCCGTTGACCTTCACCTCCACAGGGGCTCCGGTGACGGCAATAACGGCGTCGCTGTCGGTGGTCAGCGCCGGGCCCAGGTAGGTGCACTCCAGGACCGCTTCGCGTGCGGTGTTTCCCACCAGGGCGTTTCCCAGCTCGGCCGAGTACTGGTCCATGGAACCGCTTTGCGGGATGCCCACGTTGTAGTGGCCCGTGCGCCCCTGGTCCTGGACCGTGGTGGCCAGGCCCGGGTTTCCAATTTCAAATGCCATTGAGGGCCTCCATGAGTTCACGGTTGTAGCCTTCCGGGTCGGCCAGCGCCCTGGACAGCTCGAACGTCACCGGCGCCTGCCGGTAGCGGAAGGTGCCGGCGGCGATCTCCGCCTGGATGGCGTTGTATTCCGCCTCCGTGACCGGTTTGAACTTCACGATGTCCCCGGGGCGGAAGAACACCATGAAGTCCTTGAAGTCCGCCAGTGCCTGGTCGGGGTCGAAGATGGGGGCGGCGGCCACGCCGAACATCTGGTACCCGCCGGCGCCGCGGACGGAATAGATGCAGCCGAAGCATCCGCCGTGCCCCACGGTCAGCTTGGGGGTGTCAGTCCGCGGGCTCAGGTACTTCGGGACCTCCAGCTGCTTCTCGCGGTCCACCAGCTGGAACAGGAACGGCAGCCCGGCCACGAAGCCAACCATGGATACCAGCCACGGCTGTTCGTGGTGCCGCTGGATGAACTCCGCAGCGTCCTTGAGGTGGTTGACCTTGGCCGCGTAGTCGATGTCGCTGCCTTCGGGCTCCTGGTGGAACCCTTCGCGGAACCGCTGTGCCACTTCCGCGGTGAACGGGTCCTCGTACCAGACGGGGACTTCAACGATCCGGGTCTCCAGTGCCCGTTCCTGGTGGGACGTCAGGTCCCGCTCGATGTCGCGCACGGCAGTTTCCAGCTGCTCAGGAGGCAGGACGTCCGGATCGAAGCGCACCAGCAGGGATGCGTTGGCCGGGCAGATGTCCACGATTCCCGGGAGCCCGGCGTCGGATAGCCTGCCGGCGATGGACATGACCTTGAAGTTCGCGGGCAGGCTCATGGCCTCGGAGACTTCCACGAACAGGAATTCGTCCCCGCCCCAGGTGTAGCGCGCACCCGGGAGGACGGCGGCTTCGGTGGTCATTTTGCCCCCATGAGGTCGGCTGCGGTTTCAATGAACTTGGAGTGGTGGCTGACCTCGGCGAATTCTGGCCGGGCCAGTAGTGCCAGGTGCACGGGGACCGTGGTCTTGACCCCTTCGATGTGTGTTGCCTCCAAAGCCGCCACGGTGGCCGCGATGGCGGCATCCCGGTCCGGTGCGTGGACTGCCAGTTTGGCCAGGAGGGAGTCGTAGTAGGGGCTCACCACCGAGCCTGCTTCCACCCCGGTGTCCACCCGGATGCCCTCACCCGATGGCCAGTCCAGGGACCGGATGGTTCCCGGGCTGGGGAAAAAGTGGTGGTTGGGGTCTTCCGCGTTGATGCGGCATTCGATGGCGTGGCCGCTGAAGTGCACGTCGTCCTGGGAAAGGGTCATGGCTCCGGTGGAGGCAATCAGGAGCTGCTCGCGGACCAGGTCCACGCCGGTAATCTGCTCGGTGATGGGGTGCTCCACCTGGATGCGCGTGTTCATTTCAATGAATGCGGCCTCGTGGTTGACGGGGTCGTACAGGAACTCCACGGTGCCCGCTCCGTGGTAGCCGCACTGGCGGGCAAGGGCCACGGAGGATTCCCGGATGGTGGCACGGACGGCGTCCGGGAGGTTGGGGGCGGGGGCTTCCTCCAGTACTTTCTGGGATCGGCGCTGCATGGAACAGTCGCGGTCTCCGAGGTGGATGAAGTTGGTCCCGTCGCCCAGGACCTGCACCTCCACGTGGCGGGCATGCTCCACGAACCGTTCCAGGTAGACGGTGGGGTCGCCGAAGACGGCGGCGGCCTCGCCCCTGGCCATCTCGATGGTTTCCAGGAGCTCGCTTTCGTCGTGCACGAACCGGATGCCCCGGCCGCCGCCGCCGGCGGATGCCTTCACCACCAGCGGGTAGCCTATGCCTCGAGCGATGTCGACGGCGTCGGCCTCCGGATCAAGGGGGCCGTCAGACCCCTTGAGCACCGGGACGCCGGCGTTGGCTGCCGCTTCCCGGGCCAGGGATTTGTTGCCCATCATGGCGATGGTGTCCGCATTCGGGCCTACCCAGGTGAGGCCGGCGTCGGCCACCTTCCGGGCGAAGTCGGCGTTCTCGGAGAGGAAGCCGTAGCCCGGGTGCACGGCGTCGCACCCCTGTTCCCGGGCGGCGGTGACCAGGGCGTCCTGGTTCAGGTAGCTGCCGGCGGCCTGGGCCGGGCCCACCACCACGTAGTGGTCGGCTGACCGGGCTGCCAGCGATTCGGCGTCGGGCTCGCTGACTCCCAGGACGGTTTCGATGCCCATTTCGCGGGCGGTCCGGGCGATCCGCACGGCGATCTCGCCGCGGTTTGCTATGAACAGTTTCATGGGCTGCCTTTATCCTTCCCGGATGACGACGATGGAGTCGCCCGGGTTGACCATGTCGCCTTCGTTGACTTCAAAGGATTCCAGGGTTCCGGCGACGTCGGACTGGATCTCGGTGAACTGCTTCATGATTTCCACGATGCCGATGGTCTGGCCGACTTCGATGGTGTCGCCTTCGTTGGCGAATGGGGGTTTGCCCGGCCCGGGCTTGCGGTAGAAGACTCCGGGAAGGGGTGAAACTATCGTGGCCATGTGCTGCTCGCTTTCAGGAGTGGGTGGATCGGGATGAGTCGAGTGCCTTGCGGACGGCGGAGGCGACGGCGACGGCGTTGGGTGCATCCGAGTGGACGCAGATGCTCTGGAAGGCGATGTTCAGGGGAGTGCCGTCGACGGCGGGCACGGGCCCGCCTGCCACAGCCCGGCTGACGCGTTCCGCGGCGGCGTCCGGGTCGGTGGGTGCGGGGCGTCGCTGGATGAGGAGCTCGCCGCCGGGGCCGTAGTTGAGGTCCACGTAGAGCTCCGCGACGAAGTCCACGCCCATGGCGCGGCACACGGATTCATGGGCGGTCCCGGCCAGGCCGTAGAACGGAACACCGAACTGTTTGGCGGTTCCGGCCGCTGCCTGCATGAGGTCTTCGTCGCCGGCGAGCATGCCGTAGAGCGCGCCGTGGGGTTTGATGTGGTTCAGGGACAGCCCGTTCTTCGCCAGGAAGGCAGTCAGCGCCCCGGTCTGGTAGAGGATGATGGACTCGACCTCCTCGGGGGTGAGCACCATGCGGCGGCGGCCGAACCCCATGGGATCGGGGAGCCCGGGGTGGGCGCCCACGGCCACACCGTGTTCGGCGGCCATGGCCACCGTCCGGTTCATGACGTCCGGGTCCCCGGCGTGGTAGCCGCAGGCGACGTTGGCGACGTCGATGATTTCCATGAGGGCGGCGTCGTTGCCGAACTCGTGCAAGCCGAAGCCTTCACCCATGTCCGAATTCAGGAGCACCTGGGCAGGCGTGGTTTCCGTCACGTTTTTTTGCATGCAGGCAACGGTACAGAGGCGGGGACCCGGCCGGAATTGGGCGGATCGCCGAATGTGGCCACGCAGATTATGCTTTTTGCACTAACCAGGAGGGCCTGCCATGCGTGTTGCCGATCTCGCCGCGGATTCCGCGCTGAACATCCGCCTTGCCGTGCCCGGAAGTCCGGGACGCCTGGCCCGGCCCATCGCCTGGTGCGCCCCCACGGAGCACATGGACCCCACGCCCTTCCTCAGCGTCAACGCGCTGCTGCTCACCAATGGGATGGGCCTGAACGTCAAGGACTACCGGATCTGGGATGCCTACGTGGAGCGGCTGATGTCCGTGCCCGTCTCGGGACTGGTCTTCGGCCTGGGCGCAGCGCACCGGGAACTGCCGCCGGGGCTGGTGAAGGCCTGCGAAGCGCATGGCCTTCCGCTGCTTGAACTGCCTCCGGAGGTGCCGTTCATTCAGGTGATGCGGCACGTGGATCAACTTATCGCCGCCGAACGCTATGCCGAGCTGCGCGCGGGGTGGGACCTGGCGGATGAGTGCACCAGGCTGGCGGCGGGCGGCCACTCGCTGGCGCAGGTCCTGGAACGGGTGGCCACGACCATCCGGGCGCGGGTGGCGGTCCTTGACCACAACGGGTTTGAACTCATGGCGGTAGGTACGGCCGGGGGCGGAACGGCCCGGACCATCCTGAGCCTGCCCAGCGGCGGAATCCTCCGGTTCAGGCTGGCTATCGAGGGAATCAAGAGCAGCCTGGTGCTGCAGCCGCTGCTGGGGCCGGTGGCTGCGGTGATTGCCATGCAGCTGAGCTACACCCTGGGGTCCCGGTCGCCCCTGCATTCGCGGGAAGCTGCCAGGTTGATCGAGGCGCTCTACGAGGCTCGGGGGACTCCGGCGCCGGCCCTGCGGGGCTACGCGGCGGAGGCCGGGTTCGAGCCGGACAGGGAGTGGGGAGTCGTGCTGATCGGCGGTGCGGGGGATGTTGCGCCGGCCAAGCTGCGGACCATCGCCTGGCGGGTGCGGGTGGGCCTGCAGGCTGAATTCGGGACCGTGCGGTTCATGGAGGAGGCCGGCCTGACGACGGTGCTGGTGCAGCGCGGGGAAGCGGGGATGGAACTCATGGAAGCCGTCCAAAAGTCCTTCCAGGACGGGCCGGAACTGTCCGCCGTCGTCTCCGGGTGCGGGAACCTGGACGAACTGCCGCTGGTGCTCCAGTTGGCCCGCCGCCGTGTGGGCGAGCCGGGGCTCCATCAGGCGCCGGTCGCTGACCTGGCCGGCGTGGTGGAGGGCCTGCCCGGCGCCGGGCTGGTGGCCATGTCCCGGCGGCTCCTGGCCCCGTTGATGTCCGACGGCGGCACGGCCTTGCGTGAAACGCTTGAGGTCTACCTGCGGTACAGCGGGAATACCCGCGAGACTTGCAGGGAGCTCTTCATCCACCGCAACACCCTGACGTACAGGTTGCGCAAGATTGAGGAGCTTCTCCGGGTGGACCTGGACGACGGCGAAGTGCGGGCCACCTGCCTGCTGGCACTGCGGATCGTCGCCGCCGGAACCTAGTTGGCCGCCATTTCCGCGGGCGCCCTGGCGGCACTGCTTTCGCGGACGAACAGGGTGGGTTCCAGCTGTACGGCTTCGGGCTTTTCCCCCCTGAGCACGGCCTGGATGAGCTGCACCGCCGTCCGTCCAATGTCCGCCATGGGGGAGTGGACCGAGGTCAGCGGAATGGGAAGCTCGGCGGCCAGGGAGGTGTCGTTGTAGCCCACCACGGCCACGTCCTGTCCTACGGCGAGGCCGCGGGAGCGCAGGGCTCCCATTGCGCCGATGGCGGCGAAGTCGTTGACCGCGAAGATGGCGGTGGGGCGCGGCTTGCCGCTGGCGAGGATCTTTTCCCCGGCTTCCCGGCCGCCGGCGGTATCGAATTTGGACCACACCACGTCGTCATCGGAAATGGTGCCGCCCAGGGAGCGCCAGCGGTCCAGGAAGCCGGCGGTGCGGTCGACGGCGGTGCTTGCGTAGGGCTCGCCTGCGATCACTGCCACCTGCCGGTGGCCCATTTCCCACAGGTGGCTGGCCACGAGTTCGCCACCGACGACGTCGTCGCAGGTGGCAGACGGGTAGCCCGGCACCCGGCGGTTCATCAGCACGAACGGGACCTTCCGGTCGGTCAGTTCCTGCAGGAGGCCGCCGTCAAGGTGGGCATCGCCAATGATCAGGCCGTCCACCCGCCGGGCCAGCATGAGGTCGATCTTCCGCCGCTGTTCGTCGGGGTCATCGCGCGAGTTCATCACGAACGCGGAGTACCCCACCTCGGCCGAGGCTTCGTCGATGCCCTCGTACATGATGGCCAGGACCAGGTCCGAAAGGCGGGGGACGATGACGCCGAGCAGTTTGGTGCGGCGGGTGCGGAGGCTGGCGGCCTGGGGATCGGGGGAGTAGCCCAGCTTGCGGGCCAGTTCACGGACGCGCTCGGCGGTGGCGGCAGAGGCCGCTCCCTTGGCCACGTCGGAACCGGAATGCAGGACCCTGGAGACGGTGGACGGATGGACGCCCAGCTCCCGAGCCAAATCCTTCAGCGTGACTGTTCCGCCGCCGTCGGCCTTTTCTTTCATGTCCTTCTCCTGCCCACCGGGGCCACTGTAGCCCAGGTCCGCCCGCGCTGCCGGGAAGGGCGCCAAGGCAACCCTTGACGTGACCCGCTTCACATCCTATAGTCGTTCATCAGCGCTACCCAAACGTTTGGGTAGGTGCGTATCCCAGACCTTCCCCGGCGCCCCCACCTCCGGCGCCGCCCCTCGTTTCCATCGCAAATGCCCGTTCTGCGGAAAGTTACCCAATCGATTGGGTTGCGGATTGCGCAGCAAACCACCGGAGCTGAAATGACTGTTACCGACTCCCACGTCGTGCTGCTGGCTACCGGAGGCACCATCTCGTCGCGTTCTTCCCAGGCCGGCGGCGCGGTCGCCTCCGATACGGGCGAGCAGGTGTTCAAAGCCCTCGGCCCGCGGGTGTCCCACCCTGTCCGGGTGCTCGACGTATTCCAGAAGGGGTCCTACCTCCTGACGTTCGACGACATGCTGAGGATCTGCGCCACCATCAAGGAAGTCCTCAAGGACCCCACCGTCCTGGGCGTGGTGGTCACCCACGGCACGGACACCATGGAGGAGACCGCCTACCTCGCCGACCTGACGCACACGGACGAGCGGCCGGTGGTGTTCACCGGCTCGCAGCGGGCAGCAGACTCCGACGCTCCCGACGGGCCGGACAACCTGGCCCGGGCCATCGCCGTCGCCGGTTCGAAGGACGGGCGGGGCAAGGGCGTCATGGTCCACTTTGCCGGCACCATCTTCCCGGCCGCCGGCGTCCGGAAAAGCCAAACTCTTCGGCTGGATGCCTTTGCGAACCCCGATTTCGGGGTACTTGGCCAGGTATCAGCCCAGGGAGAAGTTGCCATGGACGGCAGCGGCGGCAGGCTAGAGGCCCTGCCCCTGCCCCAGCCGGGCGGCGGCTCCCCACGGGTGGACCTGGTTGCCGCCTACCCCGGCGCCGACTCCACCCTGATGCACGCCGCCCTTGAAGCAGGAGCGGAAGGCATCGTCCTGCAAGGAACCGGAAGCGGCAATGCAAATGCCAGCCTCTGCGCAGAGGTGGCCGCCGCCGTCGCGTCCGGCGCCGTGGTGGTCACCAGCACCCGCGTGGACGCGGGACCGGTGGTACCCATCTACGGGGCCGGCGGCGGCGGCGAGGACCTGCGCGTTGCCGGTGCCATCAGCTCCGGCCACCTGCGGCCGTCACAGTCGCTGATCCTGCTCAGCCTCCTGCTCAGGATCAATCCTGACCGGGACCGGATCACCGAAATTTTTGCCCAACGAGGGAGGCCCCCTGAACCTTCCGCCTGACACCCAGAACATCCCGGTTTTGAACGAATTGAAAGGAAAATCTCATGGCTAAGGACATTCAAGTCGCCTTCGGCGTGGACGTAGACGCAGTGGCAGGCATGCTCGGCTCCTACGGAGGAGAGGACTCCCCGTGCGACATCAGCCGCGGCCTGTTCAGCGGTGAAGTCGGCGGACCCCGGCTGATCCGGTTGTTCCAAAAATACAACCTCCCGGCCACCTGGTTCGTGCCGGGCCACTCGATCGAAACCTTCCCGGAACTGACGCAGATGATCGTGGATGCCGGGCACGAGATCGGCGTGCACGGATATTCGCACGAGAACCCGATCGCCATGACCCGGGAACAGGAGACCGCCATCTTGGACCGCGCAATCGAACTGATAGAAAAGGTGTCCGGCCGCCGGCCTACCGGTTACGTTGCGCCGTGGTGGGAGTTCTCGCCGGTTACCAACGAGATCCTCCTTGAGCGCGGCATCAAGTACGACCACTCCCTGATGCACCGCGACTTCGAGCCGTACTACGTCCGCGTAGGGGACTCCTGGAAGAAGATCGATTACACCAAGGACGCCCAGACCTGGATGGAGCCGTTGAAGCGCGGCCAGGAAACGGACCTGGTGGAAATCCCGGCCAACTGGTACCTCGATGACCTGCCTCCGATGATGTTCATCAAGGCATCCCCGAACTCGCACGGGTTCGTCAACCCCCGCGACATCGAAGAGATGTGGCGGGACCAGTTCGACTGGGTCTACCGCGAAATGGACCAGGCCATCTTCACCATGACCATCCACCCGGACGTCTCCGGCCGCCCGCAGGTGCTCCTCATGCTCGAGCGCCTCATCGAACACATCAACTCCCATGAGGGCGTCACCTGGTGCACCTTCGACCAGATCGCCGACTCTTTCCTTTCCCGCAGCCCCCGTAAGGACAACAAGTCATGAGCATCCAAGAACCGGTTGTCGACCTGTCGCAGCCCCGCCCGGACGAGAAGCGCCGCTTCCCGGTCTTTTCCAAGCGCCACACCACCACCGCTACCGTCCTTGCCTTGCTGGCCTGGACCGTGGCCGTCTTCGACTACGGCCTGTTCGGCACCCTGCTGCCTGCCATGCAGCAGGAATTCGGCTGGTCTGCCCCCGAGGCCTACGCCATCAACACCTGGATCGCCGTCGGCACCGCCATCGTCTGCTTCGGCATCGGGCCCGTCATTGACCGCCTGGGCCGCCGCAAAGGCATGATGACCACCATTGGTGGGACCGCCGTCGTCTCCGGCCTCACGGCCCTGATCCCCACGGGGATCCCGTTCTTCAGCAACGCCATGCTGGTGGTGGTCCGTTCCTTCGGCGGCCTCGGATTCTCCGAGCAGGCCGTGAACGCCACCTACATGAACGAGGTCTACCAGGTCACCGAAGTCGCGGACAAGCGCAAGCGCCCCGGCTTCCACTACTCCTTCATCCAGGGCGGCTGGCCGCTCGGCTTCCTGCTGGCCAGCGCACTGGCCCTGGCCTTCCTGCCCTCCCTTGGTTGGCGTGCCCTGTACCTGATGGCCACCGTCCCGGCCGCCGTGATCGTCTGGGTCATCGCCCGGAAGCTCAAGGAAACGCCCCAGTTCGAACTGCACCACAAGCTGACCGAGCTGGAAAAGCACGGAAAGACTGAAGACGCGCACTCCCTGGCCCACGCGTACGGCGTCGAGCACTCCTCGGCAGCCCCGCTCAAGCGCATCTGGGAGCCGCACCTGCGCCGGAACACCTTTGTCTTCTCGCTCGCCTGGATCGTGAACTTCTTCGGCATCACCATCTTCAGCGTCCTGGGCAGCTCCGTGCTCAAGAACGCGAAGGGCGTGGAACTCTCGGACGCCTTCTGGATGCTGATCGTCATCAACCTGCTGGCCTACTTCGGCTACGTCTTCCACGGCTGGCTCGGTGACAAGATCGGCCGGAAGCGGACCATCATCGGCGGCTGGATCCTCTCGGGCATCTCCTTCTCCATCATGCTCAGCCCCATCGCCACCAGCCCGTTCATGATCATCCTGACCTACGGCGCCGGCCTGTTCTTCCTGGTGGGTCCGTACGCGGCCATCCAGTACTTCATGGCCGAGTGCTACCCGGTGAGCTGCCGGGCCACCGGAACCGCCTTCATCGGCGCCATGAGCCAGCCCGGAACCATCCTCGGCGGCGCCATCTTCACCGCCATCGCCGCCGGTGCCGGCACCGGCACCGCGGCCCTGTGGGTCGGCGCCCTGGGAACCCTGGTCTCCGGGCTCCTGATGATCGCCGCCAAGCCCCCTGCTGAAGCCCTGATGGAGGACCACCCCCATGACGTCGCCTAACAGAGTCGCCATCATCACCGGTGCCGCCAGCGGCATCGGCCGTGCCCTCGCCGTCCATTACGCCCGCCAGGGGGTGGTGTCCGTCATCGGCACCTTCCCGGGCGATCCCCACGATCCGGAGGAAACCCTCCGGCTGGTCAAGGAGGCAAACGGTGAGGCGGTGATCCACGAGGTGGACGTCCGCACCACCGCCTCGGTGGACGCCCTGGCCCAGCGGGCCGTGGACGAGTACGGGCGGCTGGACTACGCCATCGCCAACGCGGGGATCCTCCGCAACTCCCCGCTGGGCGAGATGACCGATGAGCGCTGGCACGACATGCTCAACGTGGACCTCACCGGCGTGCTGCGCACGCTGCGCGCAGGGGCGGAGAGAATGACCGACGGCGGCGCGCTGGTTGCGGTCTCGTCCATCGCCGGCGGGGTGTACGGGTGGGAGGAACACGCCCACTACGCCGCGGCCAAGGCAGGGGTGCTGGGCCTGGTCCGCAGCGTGGCCGTGGAACTCGGCCCGCGGCAGATCCGCGCCAACGCCGTGATCCCGGGCCTCATCGAAACCCCACAGTCCCTGGACCCGGTGAACTCCCTGGGCCCCGAGGGGCTGCACCGGGCCGGGAACGACATCCCCTGGGGCCGGGTGGGCAAACCGGAGGAAGTGGCCAGCGTGATCGGGTTCCTCACCTCCGACGAGTCCCGCTACATCACGGGCCAGGCGCTGGTGGTTGACGGCGGACTCACCGTGAAGATGCGCGCCTGACGGCGCCCCGACAGCCGCCTCACAACGAAAGGACACCATGAACACATCGACTGCTGACCAAGCTTCCGGTGGTACCCAACCCGGCAACGGCCGCGGGGTGGTGGTCACCGGCGGTTCCAGCGGGATCGGCAAGGCCATTGCCGAGGCCTTCCTGGCCAACGGGGACCGGGTGGCCGTGCTGGACCGGGCCGGAGGGGCTGGCACCATCCGCGTGGACGTTGCCGATGAAGCCAGCGTGCGGGCGGCCTTCGCCGAGGCCCGGGACAGGCTGGGCGGCATCGACGTCCTGGTCAACAGTGCGGGCCTGCTGACGGAGTCCCCGCTGGAGGACATGTCCCTGGCCATGTGGAACGAGACCCTCACGGTGGACCTGACGGGTGTGTTCCTGTGCTGCCGGGAGGTGGTGGGGGAGATGCGGCAGCGGAAGTGGGGCCGCATCATCAACATCGCCTCCCAGCTGGCCATCAAGGGCGGCGTGGGGCTGACGCATTACAGTGCGGCCAAGGCCGGCGTCGTGGGCCTGTCCAAAGCCCTGGCCCTGGAAACGGCGGCGGACAATGTGCTGGTCAACTGCATCGCCCCGGGGCCCATCGAGACGCCCCTGGTGGAGGGCATCTCGGAAAGCTGGAAGGCCGCGAAGCGCGCCGAGCTTCCGCTGGGCCGGTTCGGGACACCGGAGGAAGTGGCGCCTGCCGCCGTGCTGCTGGCCAGCGACCCCGGGGGAAACCTGTTCGTCGGGCAGACGCTGGGGCCCAACTCCGGCGACGTGATGCCGTAAGGAAGGGGAGCGACATGTGCGGTGCCTGCGGAAGGACCACCGTGGCGGACCCTGCCCTGGGGCCGGTGCGGACCATGCGGCAACATCTGATCGTGGCAGCCACGGTCAACGCTGTCTGCACCGGTCTCCCGGGCGCCCCGAAAGTGACCGCGCTTAAGGACGGCTGGCTGATGACCGGTGCGGCCGGGGCCTTCCGGCAGTGCCAGACCGTCGAAGAACTCTGGTCCGCTGTGCTCGGCTGCTTCACTGACGCGTCGGTTGTGGACCGGCTGCGAAGGCGCCGGCAGGCGTACGCAGCGGATCCGGCCAACGCGGGCCTGCCCGCACGGGCGGCCGGGCTGTTGCCGGACCCCGAACACTATCAAGGAGATTGTGAATGACTGATTATTCCCCGCTCTGGTCACCCCTCCGGATCGGTGCCACCCAGCTGGACAACAGGGTGGCACTGGCTCCCATGACGCGGATCAGCGCCACCGAGGACGGACATGCCACGGAGAGAATGGCGTCCTACTACCGGAACTTTGCGCGCGGCGGCTTTGGGCTGCTGATTACGGAAGGCATCTACCCGGACACCGCCCACAGCCAGGGCTACCACTTCCAGCCGGGCATCGCGACGGAGGAGCAGGCCAGGTCCTGGGCGAACGTCGTGGACGGCGTTCACGAGGCGGGGTCGAAGATCTTCGCGCAGCTGATGCACGCGGGGGCACAGAGCCAGGGGAACCGGTATGTGACCTCCTCGGTGGGGCCCTCGGCGGTGGCACCGAAGGGGGAGCAGCTGGGGTTTTACCGCGGCGAAGGTCCGTATCCCGTTCCTTCCGCGATCACGTTGTCCCAGATGAAAGAGGTCCGGGACGGGTTCGTCACGGCGGCGCTGCACGCGCAGCAGGCCGGGTTCGACGGCGTGGAGATCCACGGTGCCAACGGGTACCTGCTGGACCAGTTCCTCACGGACTACCTGAACCAGCGCGACGACCGGTACGGCGGCTCACCGGAAAACAGGGTGCGGCTTGCCGCTGAGATTTGCCACGACGTCCGCGAGGCCGTTGGCCCGGATATGACGGTGGGTATCCGCATCTCCCAGGCCAAGGTCAGCGACACCGAGCACAAGTGGGGCGGGGGAGTGGCGGAAGCCGAGGTCATCTTCGGCACCCTGGGCGCTGCCGGGATCGATTTTGTCCACACCACCGAGTACCGTGCCGCCGAGCCCGCGTTCGCGGATGCGGAGGAAACCCTGGCGGCGCTGGCCAAGCGGTACTCCGGGGTGCCGGTAATCGCCAACGGCAAGCTCGATGATCCGGATACGGCCGCGTCCATGCTGGCCGACGGCTCAGCGGACGTTGTCGCGCTGGGCAAGGGAGCCTTGGCCAACCGGAACTGGCCGCACCTTGTCCGCAACAACCTGGAATTCGGGGAGCTGGACCCCTCCGTCTTCGCCCCGCTGGCGGACGTCAAGGACTGGGAGCTGGAGGACGGGTAGGGCGGGGCAGCCTCGGCTTTCAGGCGGCTTCGATGGCGTCGAGCCACTCCAGGTACGTCTGGCGTCCGACGGCGGATCCCGGCAGCGGGATCAGGGAGCCGTTGCGCATGGCCTTGCCCATGGGGCCGGGAAGGTGCAATGGAACGATCCGTTTCTTCTGCTGCGTCTTGGCGAGGTAGGCCGCGACCAGGCTTTTCAGCTGTTCGGTCCGCGGGCCGCCGAGGTCCGGGATGCGTCCCTGCGGCCCAGCCTCGGCCGCGTCCACCAGGGCCGCGGCCACCTCCCTTGCCGCCACCGGTTGGGTGACCATCGTGGGAACGAAGACCAGCGGGCCCACTGATGCGGCCTTGATGGACATCGGGACGAACTCGTGGAACTGGGTGGACCGGAGGAGGGTCCAGGGAATGCCGCCGTGCCTGACTTCGTCCTCCTGCACCAGCTTCCCGGCGTAGAGTCCTGAGTTGGCTTTGTCGATGCCCACAATGGACAGTGCCACATGGTGCTTTAAGCCGGCCTTCTTCCCAGCGGCCAGCAGGTTCTGGGTAGCGTTAGTGAAGTAGTCCACGGCTTTCTTGGTGGACATGGCCTGGATGCCGGAGACGTCGATGACGGTCTCGACATCTTGGAGTGCCTGATCGAGGCCGCGCCCGTTGACCAAGTCCACCCCTTCCGCTCGGCTGAGGCTGACCGCCTCGTGCCCACGCTCCCTGGCGATGGCCACGACGTGGCGGCCCACTGTACCGGTTCCCCCTGCAACGGCAATCTTCATGGAAGAAATCCTATGCCGGTTCCCCGGCAACTCGGTCCGGGGCTCTTCAGCTCGTGAAGGGCTTCGTGCCGGTCATGATCTACAACATGGAGCGTAGGAGTCCGGCCAGTCCGGGAACATGGACGACATTGGGTTCATGGGCCTGCATGAGGAAGGCATGGACCTCGGATGCGAGTTCTAACGGAGTAACGAGCCGGATGGGGGCTCGGCCGGGAAGCGGGAACATGCCCGCGCGCTCCACCGATGGCATGGAGAGCCTTCCCGTTCCCGAGTGCAGTACTACCCAACCTTCAACGACGTATCCGGGGTACGCAGCGCGAACGGCGTCCACACCTGCTCCAAGGCCAAAGGCTTTAAGCTCCCGGCCGTTGCGGAAGAGCTGTTTGTTGTCCCACCAATACACGCCGTCCGCCCACATTTTGGAGTCGATCAGGGCGATTCTGTTTCCAGCGATAACTGCATGATCGAGGTCGGCGTGTTCCGATCCCGGCCAACGCAGCCCGTTGATGAGACGGGCCGACGGAATTGCGTGGAGGATGGACGCAGTAATCAGCCGCGCTGTTCGCCGTTCGCCCTCCGCTCCGATCTCTGCTTTGTCCCCGAAGCGCCCCACGGACAAGCTGCGGCCGGGTACGCCGTGGACTCGGCGGTTGAGGACTTCTTCAATCAGAAAAGCGTCAGCGAGGACCTCTGGTGGTGCAGGCCGCTTCCTCGTTGTCCACCACTTTGGGAGCTTTGCCACCACATACCAGAAGCAGACAGTCAGCGCCGTGAGGAGAAGGCCTGGCAACCACTTGGACAGCCAGGTCGGACTGGATTGAGCGGTGAAGAAGTACCACACGGTGGCGAAAAGCGGCAGGAAGGTGAAAACGCTGCCGATTACGAAAAAGACAGTGCGCCAGGTACGTGTCCACGCTGGTGCGGGGCGTCGGATCTTCTCAGGGTCACCAGTTGCCGGTTTAAGCGGAGGCCGGTACTCCACAGGTGGTCCGGTCCAAGGACTTAAGACGGGCGGATCTTCCATTTCAGCAAAAGTTTGTTTTGTACTTTGCTGAGATGAACTGGAACGGGAATGCCCTTGTTCCTGGTTTCGACTCTGATTGCCGCTATTTGCGGCTCTCCCAAAGTCACTTTCGTTTCCAGTACGGTCATAGACTGCTCTGCGGGCCGGGTCGGACAGGACCTCGTAGGCTTCCTGAACGAGTCTAAAGAGTCCTGTGCTGCCACCCACGTCTGGGTGCGACATTTTGAGTCTGCGTTGATAGGCCTTTTTGATCTCAGTTGTGTCTGCTGTGGTTGGTACTCCAAGCACCTCATAATGACTGACCGCTGCTTGTGCCATCAGGACTGTTCCTCTCGTTCCCCTCAGGCAGCCTACCTGCGACAATGCCGTATCTGCGGAATTGTTGATGTGAACAATATTCATTCCAGATCTATTTGTACCGCCCTTCGGAGCCAGCCTCACCGTGTTGATCGAATTGTTGACCTTCAAATGTCAGCAAAAGGCCACCGAAAGGGGCGAGTTGAGCAGTCTATATAACGACTTGGGACGTGTCTGCTTGAAAGATACGACGACATGGCGCAAGCGTTCGTGCAACCCGTATCTCAGGCGGACGCTTTGCAGCCGATTCTTGATTTATGACTTGTTTGCAAGGCCGCCGGAATCTTTTAGCCCCATAAACATCGTTCGGTGCAGGATGTCCACATGCTTTCGCGAAACCTCCACCGCTTCCTCAACGCGGCCCGCACGGAGGGCTGCCACCAGCGCGATGTGGTCCAGGTTGGACTTGTGCAGCTTCTCGATGGGGTAGGGGATGAAGTAGTCATACAGCTCCGCGAGCGTCTCGTGATAAACCTCGACGGCGGTGTCCAGGCAGGATGCCGTACCCACCAGTAGATGGAACTGCTCGTCCATCCGGTGGTAGTAGGACCAGTCGCTCGCTCCGGCCATCTCCCGGGTCAGCCGGTCCAGCTCGTCCAGCTGTTCGGTGGTGGCGTTCACCGCCGCGTAATGCGTCACCGCGCATTCGAACAGTAGCCGCCGGTCCACCAGCCGGTTCACCGCCAGGGACTCGGAGGGCGAGGCAGACAGTGACGCCAGGACGTCGGCAGGCGGCGCGTCCGCCACGAACGTCCCGCCGGCCCGGCCGCGCCGGCGCACCACAACGCCCTGCTCCGCAAGGCTCGCCAGGGCACGACGGGCGGTTATCGGGCTGACCGAGAGACCTAGGGCTACGTCCTCCTGGTCGGGCAGCCGTTCGCCGGGCTTCAGTAGCCCCAGTGAAATCGCCATGCCGATTCGCATCCGGACCGCGTCCATGGCGCTGCGCCGCTCTGTCCCGGTGAGTCTGCTGGCACCAAGGCGTGGGGCATCGGCGGTCTCCTCCAGCTGATCGGTCATAACCGCTACTTTACGGCCCACACCTGCCCCCTTCCCTTTATTGGATCATTCTGATCTAATATAACCCGGATCACACCCCACAGCGGAGAAAAACCCATGCAACGAAACCTTCCCCTCGTCGCCGCCCAGGCCCGGCCCCGGCTCATCGGCGAACCGGTTTCCGCCTTCGCGGACGAGGTCAAAGCAGCCCTTGAGGCCCAGCCGCACAGCAAGCTGGTGGTCTTCCCCGAGCTGCACCTCTTCGGCGACCAGGACCCGGACCTGCAGCGCGCCGAGATGCTCCACGCAAGCGCCGAACCGCTGGACGGGCCACGGGTCACCGAGCTCAAGCAGCTGGCCAGGGACCTCAACATTTGGCTGGTCCCCGGCAGCGTCTGTGAACGCGGACCGGAAGGCCAGCTGTTCAACACCCAACTGGTGCTGTCCCCCGAGGGGGAGCTCGCCGGCTACTACCGGAAGATCTTCCCCTGGCGCCCGTTCGAGCCCTACGATCCCGGCGACCGGTTCACCACCGTGGACCTGCCCGGGATCGGGAGGGTGGGTCTGAACATCTGCTACGACGCCTGGTACCCCGAGGTGTCCCGCCAGCTCGCCTGGATGGGCGCCGACGTGATCCTCAACGTCGTCAAAACCACCACGCCGGACCGCAGGCAGGAGCTGATCCTCGCCAAGGCCAACGCCATCGTGAACCAGGTCTTCATGGTCAGCGTCAACTGCGCCGGCCCCACCGGCAAGGGCCAAAGCATCATCGTGGACCCGGAGGGTAACACCCTCGCCGAGGCGCCTGATGATGAGCCGGTGCTGCTCACCGCGGAACTGGACCTTGCCGCCGTCGAGCATGTCCGCACCCACGGCACGGAGAACCTCAACCGCCCCTGGTCGCAGTTCCGCGAGGGGGAGCCCGCCGTCGAACTTTCCGTCTACCAAGGCCGGATCAATCCGGCCACCTGGACACCGCCGTCCTACAAGCCGTAAGGAACTCCCGTGACAACCACCCTCACCCGCACGCTGAAGCTGCCCTCGCTGGTCCTGTTCGGCCTGGCGTACCTGACGCCGATCATCGTCCTGGGGATCTTCGGCATCATCGCCGAAACCACCGGCGGCGCCGCACCCGCCGCATACCTCGTGGCGCTGGTGGCCATGCTGTTCACCGCGCACAGCTACGGCCGGATGGCCATTGCCTACCCCGTGGCCGGCTCCGCCTACACCTACGTCCGCCGCTCCATCGATCCCCGCGTCGGGTTCCTGGTGGGCTGGGCGGTGCTGCTGGACTACCTCTTCCTGCCCATGGTCATCTGGCTCATCGGCGGCTCCTACCTGACCGCCCAGTTCCCGGGCATCCCCATCGGCGTCTGGATCGTGGGTTTCATCGTGATCACCACGCTCCTGAACATTCTGGGCATCAAGGTGGCGGACAAGGCCAACTACGTGCTGATGGCGTTCCAGCTGCTGGTCCTGGTGTTCTTCGTGGCGCTGGCCATCGGCAGCGTGGTGTCCGCCAACGGTGCCGGGGGACTGGCCAGCGGGCAGCCGTTCTTCAACGACACCGCCAGCTTCACCACCATCTCCGCCGGCGCCGCCATCGCCGCGTACTCGTTCCTGGGCTTCGACGCCGTCACCACCCTCACCGAGGAAACCATCAACCCGCGCCGCACCGTACCGCGCGCCATCATGCTGGTGGCCCTAATCGGCGGCGGCATCTTCGTGGCGGTGTCCTACGTGACCCAGCTGGTCCACCCCGGCGGCGTGTTCGAGGACTCGGCCTCCGCGGCCAGCTCCATCGCCCTGCAGATCGGCGGGCAGCTGTTCGGCGCCGTGTTCCTGGCCGGCCTGGTGGTGGCGCAGTTCGCCTCCGGCCTCGCCGCACAGGCCAGCGCCTCCCGCCTGCTGTACGCGATGGGCCGCGACTCCGTCCTGCCCAAGGCCGTCTTCGGCAAGCTCAGCGAGAAGTTCCACACCCCGGTGGCGAACCTGGTGGTCACCGGCGCCGTGGGCCTGATCGCGATCTTCCTGGACGTGGCGACGTCGACGTCGTTCATCAACTTTGGTGCCTTCACCGCCTTCACGCTGGTGAACGCCTCGGTGGTGTTCCACTATGTGCGCCAGCGCCGGGCCGGGCAGCAGCTGAACCCGGCGTCCTACGTGGTGGTCCCGGTGATCGGCGCGGTCATCTGCGCCTACCTGCTCTCCCAGCTGGACAGCAACGCCATTACGCTGGGCGTGTCCTGGCTGGTGCTGGGCATCGTGGTCCTGGCCCTGATCACCCGCGGGTTCAAGGCGGCACCGCCGGAGATGACGGCCACGGAGAAGGCGACGGTCGAGGCGGCCGCCTGATCTCTGTTTGAGTTGTGGCTTGTACGGCCAAGGGAAGGAAAGTTCGTGAAGATAGCGCTGGGTCAGCTGGAGTCGGGTGTCGACATCCAGGCCAACCTCGCCGCGATCGACCGGTTCGCCGCCGAGGCAGCGCGCGACGGCGCCGCGCTGGTCGCCTTCCCGGAGTACGCCACCTACGAGAAGAAAAAGGTGGACGCGACGTTCCCAGAGGTGGCCGAGCCGCTGGACGGGCCCGTCTGCCGCGAACTTGCTGATACCGCCCGCCGCCACGGCATCGCGCTGGTGGCGGGCGTGGTGGAAACCTCGGACGAGCCGGGCCGTGCCTACAACACGCTGGTGGCGTTCGGGCCCGACGGCGGCCGGCTGGCTTCCTACCGGAAGATCCACCTTTTCGACGCGCAGGGCTTTGGGGAGTCTGAGTTCATCAAGCCGGGCCCGTCCACGGTCCCGGTGGTTTTCGAGCTCGGGGGAGTGCGGTTCGGGCTGATGACCTGCTACGACCTGCGCTTCCCGGAGCTTGCGAGGTCCCTGGCCGACGCCGGCGCGCAGGTCCTGCTGGTCTGCTCGTCCTGGGTGCCGGGCGAGCACAAGACGGAACAGTGGCTGGCGCTGAACGCTGCGCGGGCGATTGAGAACAGCGTGTACGTCGCAGGGGTGTGCCAGGCGCCGCCGGTGTCCGTGGGGCGGAGCGTGCTGGTGGATCCGATGGGGGTTGTTGAAGCGGACCTTGGATTGAAGCCTGGGGTGCGGGTGGTGGAGGTGTCGCTGGAGACGGTGGAACGCGTGCGGGAGTCGTTCCCGATGTTCCGGCAGCGGCGGTTGTAAGGACGAGGTGAACCTCGAAGAGCCCGGGTTATGACAATTGCCCCGGTACCTGCTCATCGCTGGGTAACTGCTTCTGCCAATAGGCTGTGTAGCGAGGAACCCGGGTTCTTCGTTCTCTGGCGCTGAAATTCAAAGCGGCCTCATGCCCGATTTCTGGCGGATCCCAAGTTATGACTTCTTCTGCCGTTCGATTTCTTGCCCACGCATGCAGACGGTCCAGAACTGGTTGGGTTGCATGATCTACCGCGTCTTCCATGGCGGCAACCAAGTCAGCAAACCGTTCTGCAATCGCCATCGGCATTTGATTAATGAGGGATACCGGAGCGACTTTCGTTGGCTTCCCGGCGTCGTCCAGCAGGACAACGGGAAAAGGCAGCGCCAAGTTCGATTGCGAATGTGCAATTGTCGTGTTGCGGTACTGCCGAATAACCTCGTGCAACCACGTCATCGATGGCGGCACGGCTGGCGCATCGAGCATCTCGTCGAGGCGCCGACGGACATTCGAATGAATAAAGGGTCGAATGTAGGCCGTCACTGCGTGTGATGTTAGCGGGAACCACAGTTCCGAACTCTCACCGGCTGCGACTGCACTCGCCAACGCATGGGAGGCTTCCGAGAGATCGCTCGCGTGGCTGGTGAGTTCCACCAGCAGTCTTGAGTCGGGCATGTCCGGCAGTAGGGCTATGCGCTGCTGAGAGGATGTCACTGAACCTGTTTCTCCTGTCCTCTGCGACCGGTGCTGACTTTAGTGTTCAGGCGCAAGAACGACTTGGTCGTTGTTCATCACGGAGCCGAGCCTGGCAGATGGAGCAGGTTGCCGAGCCGGATTTCGCAAGAAGAATTGACGTGCATATCCAGCTCTCACCTGATTGGTCCCGGGCATGCGAGCCGGTACATCTGCTGAGAGCTACTCAACTCTTCCTAGTCTTTCTGATGAACTCCGCGGCTTGTCTGTATGCCTGCTTTGCTTCGGGGCTGCTCGCCGCCCTGTATAACTTCTGGCCGTCTGCGACCATGTTCCGAACCTTGGCCTGCACAGCAGGGTCCTTCGCCAAGGAGTAGAGTTTCTCGCCTCCAGACTTTAAGTTCGCGCCGCCGCTTTTAATAATGCGCAAGGCTTTATAGCCCCTGTTAGTCATGTTTTCCTCCGGGTTCGTAATGGGATCTCACCTGACACGAGCAACTTAGCTTTTCTCAGAGGAATCCTCGTCATCCTTTGCCCGCCGAAACAAGGAGTGCTTTGAGATCTTGTTGGATAATTTGTCCGTGACCGACTTGGCACGGTCAAGGGTGTCGCTACCGAGGTTTTTGGCTACATCCACGCCGTCGGCTCCGGTCTCTAGCGCCCGGTCTCTTGCCTCAATGGCAGCCTCGATCCATCGCTTGGCTTCAAGCGACTCACGACTGCGTTCAATTCCGAGTAGCCCCTGGAAATCCACAACCCGGGAAGCTACGTGGTTGGCGGAGACGATGACGGCCTGGGCCGTGATCGGGTGAAGCAGGACTTTAGCGTTGGCTGCGCTGGCCGCAGCCTGGATGCGGGCTATGACGCGCTCTGTGCTTCGAGAGATGCGTTCGAGACGGTTCTGGCGAGCAACCCTCAAAGCGCGGCGGTGTTCGTCCAGTTCTTCCGGAGACGCGTCGAGCACGCGATCAAGCTCCAGCACGGCTGTTGCATCCAGCAACTGGAAGCACCGAGCCAAGATAGCGAGCCACTCACCTACAGAAGATTCAGCTTCTTTGGCCGTCTTGGCCACATCTCCGACCTTAGCCTTGTTCTCCAGCTTTTCCGCCAAGGCGTCGAGTTGCCGGAGTGCGTACGCCTGCGTCCTGCCGACGGTGACTGACGTTGCCTGAACCTTGGACCACGTCACCTCGGAGACTCGACCCACTTGGTCGCGAATGGTCATCGCGTCCTCGATAGCGAGATCTACGCCGATCATGTCCGCTACGACGGCGTCTTTCTGTCCGCGCAGTAAGTCATCCACCTTCTCGTCGATTGTGGCGAGGTAGTCCGTGATCTCATCCATGGTCTGCTGCATGGCAAGCTGTGCCATGATCCCAGCAGCGCCGGTCAGAATCGCAGGATTGGTTGCAATCGAGCCTGGACCCTTAGCGAACTGAACAATTCCCTTGATGCCGTGCGCTTGACCCTTTGCCTGGATGACACCCATGCTGAGTCCGGACTTCGAGTTGGTCATCAGACCGTACTTCTTGATTGCCTTGGCTGACTCTTCTGTGAGCTTGACCCACTGTCCGGAATTTGCGGCGATTTCAGAACCTAGCTGAACCACGCCGGCTGCGTTGCTAAGCCTCGGACCCAACCGTTGTAGTCCGAGATCCTTCGCTGACAAACCCTCCGAGACGAGAAATTGGTCAACAGCTGCGGGATCGCCGATGATCGCTAAACCGTCGCCGTCAGCGATCAGCTGAATCTCGTCATTCACAGGGGCTCCTTGAGTCTCTTTGTCGGCACTGCATCGTCTGAGAACATTGTCGACTATGGGGGATGTCATTCGCGGACGAAACGGACCTCGGCGATTACAAAAAACGCTTGGCGGCTAAGAACTTTTTGTAAGTCAGGGATTGTCGGGATCGGCCGCTATGTTGCTTCCATGGCAAAAGAAGGCGGGACTAGGAATCGAGCTGCGACGAGGAAGTGTCCGGTTTGCGGGCATGAAGCTTGGCGCATCATTTATGGCATGGTTATGCCCGGTGCGAGGGAGCAGTACCCGAAAGCGGAGTTCGCAGGCTGCGTCGTGCTTACTGAAGAGCGCTACTACCCGCGGACCGGTAAGACCGAACTCGGCGTTCCGAAATGGGCCTGCCAGAGCGCAGGGTGCCGCCACTACTGGTGGTGACCGCACCGGGTTTCTACGCCTCGCCGACCTCGTAGACGCTCCCCAACGCAGGGAAGTGAATCAGAGTCCGCAAGACCGGTTTGCCGGTTGCAGCGAGAACCGCGCCCCGGTAGGCCGCCATTTGGCCTAGGTACTTTTCGCGTATGTGGCCTTCGGGATCGGTGCCCGGATAAGTCTTGTGATCTACAAGCACGTATCCCTCCGGCCCCTCAAGCAAGAGGTCGATCCATCCCTCCATCACCCTGTTCTCCGGCCGCCAACCAATTGCTGCCTCGCGATGCCGAATCCAGCCGGGGAACTTCGAGTTCAGGTAGTTCTCGAAGCGGGTTCCCGACGTCACGAGCAGATCCGGGTCGATCAGATGCCCGATTTTCCAGCGCCCAATGATTCGTTCCGCAAGGTCCAGCTGCTGTCTGGTGTCGAGGGCGTTATATGCCGTGCCGAGGTAGGCATGGACGGCGCTGCCCACGGCGCCCCATTCCTCCGCACCATGGTCTGCCAGAGGGAAGCCCAGCTCTGCGGCCGAGGATATCTTTGCTTGATCACCCTCGGAACCCTCGGAACTGGCAGTTAGGCGCGACGGCAAATGCTGGGCGGGGGGCAGCTGCGTCGGCGCGTCGGTGAACTGCGCGCCCCACCCAGGTACGGCTACAGCCTGAGACGCAGGCTCCAGCGTCGCCACCCGTGCGGAAAAAGCACCGCTGCCGGCTACGTTCAGGGTCCCCGAAGTGCCTGATGACTCGGGGTCCTCGAACCGGCCGGCTTCGGAGCCGGGGGCTTCGGGGACCTGACCTGCGGACCAGGACAGAAGGGACTCAACGCCGAGGTTATTCAGCAACCCTGGAACATTGCCCTTGCCGGTCAGCACATTGGTTTCCACTGCCCGGGTCATACCGACGTACATCAGGCGGGACATGTTCCGACGTTCGCGTTCCTCAGCGTTCAACGCCTCCTGGCTTTCCTTGCCGCGGGCGTCGAGCGGTGAGCCCGCATAAGGGAAAGGGCTGGGCCAGAAGCGGATCCAGCGCCCGGCTAGGGGTTGCTCAAGATTGAGTGATCCATCCTGCTCCACGGCGGCACCGAATGCCGCGAACCGCAGGTCCTTGTCCAGCGCTTCCATTACCACGACTGGCCACTCCAGCCCCTTGGCCTTGTGGTACGTGAGGACATTGACGACGTCCGGGCCGGCGTTCTCGGCTGACTGGTGCTGTTCCGAACTGAGAAAAGTCAGGAAACCCCGCAAGGTGGCAGGTGAGCGGAGAGCCAAGCAGTGCTCGTAGTAGTCCTCAAGGATGCCTCGGAAAGCGTCTAGGTTGCGCAGCCGGGTGGCAGGCACAGACCACGAGCTGATGAGCCGCGGAAGATCGAGTACACCGACCACAGCTTCGAAGATTTCCGTGGGTGTGGCCGTTCTGGCCTGCGTGCGCAAGGCGTCAAGCGAGGTCAGCAGAGGGTCCGCGTTCCAGTCTTCAAGTACCGCGGCCGGGTCGGCAGCGGACAAAAGATGCTGCTGCCACTTCCCATTGGCGTGATGGGCCGGATGGAGGGCGACGATTTCGGTGAGGGCGACGGTGTCGTAGCCGTCCGAGACGTAGGCCATTCCGGCGCGAGTTAGCTGGATCTCGCGGGCCTCGGCGAGCCTGCGCGGATTGCGGCTTGCCCGGATGCCCAAGCCGTCGAGGGCAGCCGAGAGCGCCTCCACGTCGGCGTTTGACCGCGTTAGTACCGCAACGTCGCTTGGTCGTATCTCCGGACGGCGCAGCAGGAAATCAGCGACCCCGGCCGCTGTTGCGCGCAAGCGTTCGGCGTCGTTGGTTTGGGGACGTGTCCAGGCCTCCAGGCTTCCGGCTGACCAACCTTTGTGGTCTTCCGGCAGCTCCAGGTGAACGGTCTCGCGTGGCATTCCGTGCTTTGCGAAGACGGGTTCGAAAACGGCATTGGACACGTCGACGACAGTCTGGTGGGAGCGCCAAGAATGCGACAATTGCCGTCTTGTTGGCACGCGATCCACGACCGCCTGCATCAGGTCTGGATCGGTGCCACGGAATTCATAAATCGACTGCTTCGGATCGCCAACCCACACGGCCTCCTTCACCAAGCGGCTGAGCTGGAGGAACAGCTCAAGCTGCAGCGGGCTGGTGTCCTGGAACTCGTCGACAACCAGGAAGCTGATGCGGCTCGCGAACGATGCTCGGAAGGCTGGGCTGTTCTGGGCCAGCTCGAGGACGAGAGTCTCTTGGTCCACGAAGTCCATAAGTCCATGAAGTCGTTTGAACTCGGCGTAGGTGGTGAGGCATTCAGCGGCGCAGGCAAAGATACGCCGGATATATTGCTCCAAGTCCGAGTGGAACGCCGGGTTGGAGAGTAACCCCTCGTGAATGCGTTCCCGCAGGTCCCAAAAGATGGCTTTGATGGGGGCAGCAGGTGCTGACGGGATGAACCCACGCCAGATCTCCCACATAGTCTCATCCATGCTGACTGCCTGGTCGATCTTCTGGATCACTTTGGGATACTGCTCTATGAAACCCTTCGTCGTGATTTTCGCGGCCTTGCCGTCCGGGCCGATTCCCGTTCTCGCGAGGGTGTCGAGCTGCGTCCGCCGCTCGAGGAGCTCCCGGTGCCACGTCTGCCGGTCGTCCTGGCCCGGCGCGTCCAGCAGTTCCCGCAGCCCGTGCCAGGAGCGCTCTGCACAGCCAACAAGATCATCGGCACTTAGGAGGTTGGTGCGGGCGGCGTCGACGACCCCGCGTACGGTCTCCTCCCACGGTTGGGCGTCACGTGCCCCGTTTCCGTCCGTTCCCATACGGCGCGCGATGGGCAGGATGTCGGTCCCATGCTCCGCGAGGATGACGTCAGTAGCCAGGTGGAAGATTCCCTGGAGTTGTTCCTCACCGATTACTTCGAGCGCGGGGGAGAGCCCGGCGTCGATTGCGTGTTCCTGGAGAAGTTTTCCGCAGACGCTGTTGACGGTCCCGATCAGGCTCGCAGGCAGTTGCTGGGCTGCGCGCTGCAGTGACGCCGCGAGACCAGCGTCCTTCGTGGCGGTTCCGGACTGTTCCAGAAGCCGCGCACCAATTCGCTCCTTCAGCTCACCTGCTGCCTTCTTAGTGAAGGTTGTCGCCATGACTGCGCCAGCCGGCAGTCCGTCCTCGATCTTTTCCGCGATGACCTGGGTGAGATGGAAGGTCTTTCCGGTTCCGGCACTTGCCGAGACCATAGTGACGTTGTCCAGCAGGTTCATGAAAAGTCCCCCTTTAATCCGCAAAGCACGCCGAAGTCGCAGAAACGGCAGGGTGGCTTGACGTGGTGTCGTCCAGCATCAGCGTCCATCTGAGCACGGTCCGGAGCGTCTTCGGCTCGGGTGTCGTCGGCTGGCTGTGTTGCCGTGATCCGGCCGGCGAGGACTTCCTCAATGGTGAATTCCGCCGCGGCCACCGCCTGCATCCAAAGCTGGGCGGGCTCGACGGCCCGGGGCAGTTGGGTACCGAAGTGCGGGTGGGACGAGGCAAATGCACCCTGTTTGAGCAGGTAAAACGCTGTCGGGTCATCGGGCGGGGCATCGCCGGGATGAAGGGCCCACTGGTAGAGGGCCAGCTGCAGCGCGGTACCTTGCTGGATTTCCTCGCGGCGGTACTTGGCGTTGTTGGTCCACTTAAGGTCGACGACGACGGTGCGGCCTTCGGTGTCGATGCCCACCGCGTCTGCACTGCCCTTCACGGCGACGCTGAAATCTTTGCCCTCTGCGGAGAGCCGGAGGTCTTTCTCGAATTCGTGCTCCATGCTTTGGAGCACGATGCCGCCGCGCGAGAGTTGGCTGAAGAACGTGCTGATCGAGGCCACGAGGGTTGCCGTGATTGCGGACCGTCGGCGGGACTGGCCTGGCAACAGCAAGTCCGAGGCGAAGTGCGGCATCAGTTCGTCAATGGTCAGGCGGATTTCTGCTTCCTCCGGAACTGCCCGGGTTTGCCCTTCAAGGTGCTGGTGGAGAACCTCCACTACTTTGTGCGCGAAGGTCCCAAGCATTTGGTTGTCTGTGGGGATGCTGGCGGCATCGGCCACGCTCAGCTTTGACTTCTTCTCGAGTACCCAAGCGAGTGAACATCCGAGCAACGTCGTGAGCTGGCTGAAGGACAGGCGCTCCGGTCGAAGCGAGGGGCTCGGACCAACTTCGTGGACGGGCGCGGGCGGGAGGGGCAAGTGCTGATCCAGGGGGACCAGTTGGGTGCTCCGATCAGCGAAGTGCCAGTGGCCATCTGGACCCGTAAGTTCGGCCGGCGTGGTGCTCAGCTTGGCGAGGCGCGCGGAAAGCGACTCTTCAGCGGCCCCTGCATGCAGGGAAGGCTGGGCGGCGACAAGCGTCTCAAGGAGCGGGTTGCCTTCGGTGCGTTCGCCAAGGAGTTGTTCTACTTGGACGATGACCAGTTGCCGGCAACGGCTGGCGGCGGCGAGCGTCTGCTGGATCGATAGGGCTGCAAGGTGTTCCGGCGAGGGCAGGTCCACGCCCACCCGGCCGAGGGTTTCGACGTCTTGCGCTTCCCAGCGGCGCCCATGGCCAGTGGGTTCATTGCGGAAACCCCACCAGAGCACATTGTTGACGTCGTCACCAAGTTCGTTGAGGTGGTTGAGCCGCAGCCAAGGGCTGGCTTCCGCGGCGATCAAGGGGTTGCGCGTCGGCGTCACGACGGCGGAGATGATGCGCCGCAGCTCGCGGCGGGAGACTTCCTGAAGGGGCGCCACAAGCTCCAGAACCCGCTGAAGTTGGGCGGCCGCGGACTGGAAAGCGGGGTCGACGGCCGCCCGGGCACGCAGCCGACCGGCGAGCCACACCGCAGTCTCTGCCAGAGTGGCTCCGCTGGTGACTTCCCCTTTGATAAGCCCGGTGTTGAAAGTGCGGTCAAGAACCATAGCCAGCTCGGACCCGAGTGTGTGGTCTTGGGCGATCTCCTCGATGGCTTTCTCCCAAGCTTCACCTCCGAGCCCGGGTGCCTGCTGGAGCGCATGCAGGAGGTGGCTCGCTGCCCGTCGTTTGACCGGGCTGGCGGGGAGGGACAGGAATTCAGCCAAGAGTCGGACGTCGGCCGGGGCCCAGATGAGCTCGAAGAACAGGGGAATTATTTGGTCCTGTGTGCGCCAAGGGGAGCGGGCGCCGACCCCTAAGCGTGGCAGCGAATGCTTGACGAGATACTGGTCAAGGACGGAGGTGCTGTCCGAGCACACCACCGCGGTGCTGGCGTTGTCGCCGCTGGCAAGCCACCGCGCTGCATGCTCAGCTGCCTCCCATTCGGTTTCGGCCGTCAGGACCGTCAGGTGTGGCTGGGCGGTGACCGGCCGTGCTTCGCTGACATGGATCCCATGCCCGCGAAGTTTGGCGATGATACGTTGCCAGATCCTGGGGAAAGATGCCTCAGCTTGGTGGAGGATCAGCTGTTCGATCCCGAGGGGCAGGGGAGTGACGAGGGCTTCGAGCAATTCCGAGGTGTCGTCTGCGAGCGAGGGGGCAAGGTATCCAGGGGCACGTTCCGCAGCGGCGAGCGTGCGAAGCAACGGCGAAGGATCCGGCAGGTCGGGACCAGGTTGCGGGAGCGTCCCGTCCCAGCCGTTGCTAACGGCATCGTCCCGGGCCTCGAGGAGCTCGCTCGCGGTTGACCATGGGTCCACAGTGAAGGAGGCATGAAACCATTGGCTGGGGGTGTCTATGGAGCGCAGGCGCTGAAGATACTGGCCGATGCGCTCAGCATGCGGGGTGTCGGGACGGGTGATGCCCAAGCGCGTCTGCAGCAGTGTGGTCAAACCTTTACGGCCCACCCGCACGTGGTTGAGCCCCGGCTCGGTGTAAGCCCATGGCGCCCGGTCCAGATGCCAACCGAACTCAATCTTCATTTGTCCCCCATGTTCTGACTGCTGGTCGTTTCTACCACGCTACTGTCGGACGCTGACAAGTCGGTCTCATCGTCTGCACCCACTGTGACAAACGGAGCTTCTTTGCAGGTGAACAGGAACTCTTTGAGGCCCTGAGAGCGGGAGGGATGGCGCAAAAGCTTCATGGTCTTCGACTCGATTTGCCGGATGCGCTCCCGGGTAACGCCATAGACTCTGCCGATGGCATCCAGGGTCTTTTCCTCGCCGTCATCGATACCGAAGCGCATCGCAATGACGCCAGCCTCCCGTTCAGTCAGCGTGTCGAGGACCGCGTGCACTTGGGCCTTGAGCTGTTCCTTGGCGATCTGCTCAAGAACATCAATGTGCCAGGGATCGAGGAGCTGGTCGGCCAGCGGCTCCAGTCCGCCCCTGCCGTCCGGTACAAGGTAGTCCAGCGAACGCACGGGCTGGTTAAGCGCAAGTAGATGCTCCACTTTCTCAGCCGACTGGTCAGTCAGCTTGCCGAGTTCCTCAAGGCTGTATTCGAGGCCCTTCCGGGTAGCGTCACGCTGAATTGCCTGCACCTTGTGGATCTGCTCGACCATGTGGACCGGGAGCCGGATAGCCCGAGCCTGGTCGGCCAGCGCCCGGGTGACAGCCTGCCGGATCCACCACGTCGCATATGTGGAGAACTTGAAACCCAATGTGTAGTCAAACTTGCAGACTGCCCGGTGGAGGCCGATGTTCCCCTCCTGGATCAGGTCCAGCAGGTCCATGCCCTGATACACGTATTTCTTGGCGATGGAAATGACCAGCCGGAGGTTCGCCTCGAGCAGGGCGTCCGCGGCGCGTCCGCCGAGCAAGGCAATGGTGCGAAGTTCCCGGGATACTCTGCGGCCACGTGCGGTGCCGTCCGCCAGCAGGTGCGCAGCATAGAGGCCGGCCTCGATGTCCTTCGCGAGCTCCACTTCCTGCTCGGCTGTCAGCAGATCCGCGCGGCCTGCCCGCTGGAGGTAGTCAGACACCCCGTCGTCGCTGAAGCCCTCCAGCCCCTGGAGTTCCTCACTCCAGCCGGAGTCATCAAGATCAAACGACGTCGGCGCCCTCTCGTCGTCCTCCTCCACGGGAGGCTCCACCACCGGCTCCAGCTCACTGCCGATCTCCGGTCCAGCGCCATCCCCGGGCGTACCCGCCGCGGGCTCACCGGGCTCGGGCCGTGAAGCCTCTTCAGGGTTGGCCTGGCGGAGGAACTCCTGCAACCCGTCCTGGTCCGTCTTGATGTCGAAAAATCCCACGTTGCGGGCGAAGGGCAGGACCTTGCCCAGAAACTCCTCACCCTGGACGTCCGGATCCTCCACCGTGCCCTTGGAGTAGAGGACAACCAGGCGGCCGGGCCGCCCGTCGGCCTTCTTGCGGATAACGCGGCCGAGCCGCTGCACCATCTGCCGCTGGCTGCGGTTGGCTGCAACGATGATCCCGAGGTCGGCCTCCGGGACGTCGATGCCTTCATCGAGGAGCCGCGGCGCGGTGAGTACCTGTGATGCGCCGGTGCGGAAATCCTCCAGGCCCTGCCGGCGGTCGTCCTTGGCCATGCCGCTGAACACGGCCGACGCCGTCGATCCGAGGGACGTATACAGCTCCTGTGCCCGCCGGGCTGAGTCCTGGGTCTGCGTGAAGACCAAGGTCCCGCGGGACCCATCAACCGTTCCCTTCAGAGCTGCCAGCGCCAGGTACTTTGTCTTCGCTTCCGCCAGCAGGGTGAGCCGCGAGGACATTGCCCGCATGTACCTGCGCGCGATGGTCGCTTCCCGGCTGGGCGAATCCGAAGCGGCCAGCGCGGCCACGGCAGCGATGAATTGGGGGAAGGGCCGCCGCGGGATGCCGGCGTACGTCTCCAGGTTCCGCGCCGCCTCCACCATCACCGTCGAGAACTCGTCATAGTCATTCTGTTCCGACGGCGTCAGATCAACGCCGACCAAAGCGATGTCGAACGGGGCGATGACCTGGTCCTTCAACGCCCGGTCGTACCAGAGGTTGTAGATGACGCCGCCGAAGTAGGGGGTCAGGAGGTTCTCGTGCTCACCGTCCGCCCTTTCGAACGTGGCTGTCAGCCCAAGCCGCCAGGCGTACCCTTCTTGGAGGGCGCCGGTAAACATGGGTGCCGCATAGCGGTGGCACTCGTCAGCGATGATCAGTCCGGCCTTGTGAGAGCGGAGCGTCTCCCGGTTGGATGCGGAGTGAACGATGGCGACGAGGATGTCCACGTCATCGAGGGAATCGGACCGGCCGTCGCCAAGCGCACCCCGCCGTGCGGCAGGCAGGTCCCGGCGCAGGGAGACCAGCCATTGGCGCTGCAGCTCGGCTGTTGGCACCAGGATCAGGACTTTGATGCCCTGCCGGACTGCCTCGAAAGCGGCGGCGATCCCGACGCGCGTCTTGCCGGAACCGGTCACGGCCTCCACCACGCCGCGGCGCGCATTCGAGTGCCAAGCCTTCAGCGCCTCCTGCTGCCACGGATACAGGAAGGCGTAGTCGTACGAGGCAGGCACCGCCGCGGGCGGAGCCTGGACAGGCACCCGCGGAAGCGTCGCAATCGGGTGGGGCCCGGCGTCGGCTAGTTCTGGCATTTCATCCCCCATTGGACGGTTCTGATCTGGTGCCTGAAGAGTATTGCGAGGCACCGACAATTTAGGTGAGCAGCGCCACTAACCGTCTTCCAGCGCCGGCTTCCATGCTTGGCTTCGCGACAACGCAAGCCCCAGTTCGCGGCCGCCGGCCTCCTCCAGCAGCCCGGAATCACCCACAACGACCAGTAGGCTCCGCGCCCGGGACAACCCGACGTAGAGCTGTTCCCGGGCCCTGCCCATGTCCTTGAACCCGTTGACGCAAAGGACAACCACGGACCGCTCCAGGCCCTTGAACCCCAGCACATGCCCGTAGAACTCACCGTCGTTGGCGTGGAAGTCCCGCCAGTATTCCTCCGTGGCACCCCGGTTGAAGTAGTCCAAATGGATGGGGTGGCGGTCCTTCGTAGTGAGGAGCGCGATCTGGTTGTTCGCCCAGCCCTCGTCAATTAGGGCATCCACACAGTCATCGGCGACCTGGAGCGCCTCCTCGGTTGGGCAGTCCACGAAACGAACGGGCAGGCCGGTGCTGCCCCGGGGTGTGAAATACGCGCCGGCGAAGGGCTTGAAGGTCTCGGCGATTTTACGGGTATTGCGTAGGTTGTCGTCGATGTGGATGGGCACCAGCGTGGCCATCGGACCAATGGTGAGGTCCGCCGTCGCGCCTCCCCACCGCTGGTAGACGTCCTGCCGGTCATCCATAAAGGCGTAAACCTCACCGGCCTCGGGAGCGGTGGTGCAGGCGAGCAGCGCGTCCCACCACAGGGGTGCGAAGTCCTGCGCTTCATCGACGACGACGGCGTCCAGCCGCTCGCGCGGCGCCATCCCGGCTGCCAGTTCCTTCAGGAGGCGGGGCATCTCGACGTCGAAATAGTCCTGTCCCTGCCCATCGGGGACGCCGAGTCCGCGCACGTATTCGTGGAACTCGCCAGTGAACACCGGCTTGGCCTGTCGCCAGCTTGCGACGCGGTCCTGAAGGTACTGCCCCAAACCTTTGTTGTAGCAGAAGAGGCCCACTCGCTTGCCCTCTTTGCTGAGCATGCGGGCCTTTTCGACGGCGAGCCAGGTCTTTCCGCTGCCGGCGCCGCCGGTGAAGCGGATCCGGGGGAGCGCGCGGGTGGCCTGAAGCAGCACGGACTGGCGCTCAGTGAGATGGTCCTGCGCTGCCTCATCCTCCTGGGATGTGGTGGAAGGTACGACGGCGGTGTCCATGTTTCCGCCAAGCTTGCGGACGATGCGTTCCAGGAAGGCCGGGGCCAGCGGGGAGGCGCCGCCGCCCTCGATTTCAATGGCCTGGCGGACGAGTTCAGCCGGGGACTTGCTGTCGGTCTGGTCAAGGAGAAGTGACCGAGGGCAGCCAGCCATGGTCCAGTTCCGTGGCACGTCGGTATAGGGCAGGCTGACCATGTAGACGCAGCGGCTGCTCAGGCGCGCACCGAGCTGGTTCTCCAGCCAGTTCTTGAGGGCGTGGAGTGAGCTCTGCGACTGCGCCACGGGGCTTTGGATCTTGCGTCTCTGGGTGCGGTCCGACTGGTACCACTGCCCGTCCGTGATGCTGACCTGGCCGCCCTTGACCTCGATCGCAGCCATGCCAACGTTGGGCCAGAGGACCAGCAGGTCAATTTCGTATTCGTTCCGGCCGTCGCGGACATGGACCGAGTGGGCCAGGACGCAGTCATCGGGGACGCTGTTCCGCAGGGCGGTCCAGACGGCCTTCTCCGCGTGGTGTCCCTCGCCGAACTCCGGTTCTTCCGGAATGCACCTCATTGCGCCCTAACCTTGGTGTCCTGGAAGGCGGCCAACCCAATCTGGGCGCGGATGTCAGCAAGGTCCTGCGTATTCCGGTCGATCTGCTTCATCTGTTTCTTTTCGATGATCGAGGAAAGAATGCGATTCGCGATCGCAAAGCCCACCAGTGCGAAGGACGCCCAGCCCGCCGCGATGATAAATTCCGGCATGGTGAGGAACGCGTTCTTCAGGGCAATGACATTATTTAAGTTGCCCGTCAGGCCGTCCAGGATGTCATTCAAGGTGTCGGTGACGGGCTGGAAGAACGGTCCTGCAGACAGTTCAGGGCTCTGAAGCGTTGCATCTCTCCCGACCGACCAGCGCGGATCCATGAGGTGCGCAAGGATGTAGAAGACCACCGCGAGATTGGCCGCAGCAAAGGCCGCCGTACCTGCAGTGGCGGCGGTGACAAGCCTGGCGGCGATTGTCAGGGGAGTGGACACACGGCTTCCGAGTAGAAACAGGAAGCCGACAACCACCGCAACGGACAATACGAGATTCCTGAATGTGTCTACGCTGGCTCCGCTGAGCATTTCCATCACGGGTATCAATCTTTCCACTGCTGCGCATTGAAACGCGCACGGTTCTTAGGCTCCGGCCACAGCGGCGTGGCATTGCCGCGCTGAGTTCAGAAGTTGCTTCAGGTCACATTTGTATCAGCCGGCTCTGACATTATTCGCCAGCCTGGATCGCGCCTTCAGAAATGTCCTGAATTCGACCTGCGTCACTGCGTCCTAGAGTTCAATGGCCTCAAGCAGTTGCCGCCGGACTTCCTCAGCGGACTTCCCCAGGTCTACCGTAGCTACGGTGAACCGGTGGCCACCCGTGTAGAAGCTCTCCCGTATCGACCTCCCAACGGAGGCGTGCAGGAGCATGCCCTCCGCCGAGAGCGACAGTTCGTCCGCCGGGTTTTCCTGGGTTCGGACATACGTGTAAATCTGATAGAGGTAGCCGCTCTTAAATGTTTGACCGCCAAATTGGCCAGTAGTCAGAGCCGAGGTGAACTTCGTGTCAACGATGATTTTCCGGTTTATGCCTGGGTTCTCAAGCGTCATGTCAGTCTTCATTTTTGGAAGCAGTACGTGTACACCTGAAGTTTCGTTGCTTTCGTTCCAGGAGATGAATTGAGCCCTTCGCGTTTTCCAGCCAAGCTGGATAGCTGCAACTCCATAAAAACCGGCGACGGCCCGTTCGAAAAGGCTTCGGAATTCCGTGTCGCTGAGGTGTGCACGTCGGAGCCCTCCAGTTCCTTCGTCGTTTGGCAATGCCAGCTGCAGTGCCAGGCGAGCCGCGAGCAGTACGGCCCGGTCCTGGACATCGTTCCGAGAGAACCGAACGGTCGTGTCACGAACAGTCGACCGAGCGCCGGCGGCCCTGACGCCGAGATCGAATAACCGCCTAGCGTCGGTTCGGCAGCGGTGGCCCAGCGCTTTAGAGACGACCAGGGGGGCCAAAACCGTCAAAGCGGAATGAATCAGCCGATTCCTGGGCGTGTCCACGGTCAATTCCTCGAAGCGACATGCCACTTGCCCGCGGCTTAGCAGCTGATGAGATTCTGTACGCAAGACGTCGATTCGGCCCCGGACGCGCCTGAGGTCTTTTTCTGTAGAAGCAAACTCGGGGGTTAGGGGCTTCTTCAGGCGGTCTTCAACGCTTGCGACAAGTATTTCGCCCAGTAGGTCTGGGAGCCGCTCGGGGTAATCTTCAATGCCGCTTAGCGACGTGCCTCCAGCCTTGTAAAACTCGGAAGCGTACAGCAAAAGCAACCAAATGTTCCTGACTGGAATGCGGGTGTTTCCGGAAACGACCACGAAAGCGTCCGGATCCATTGCTAACTAAGACCCTCCACGAGCTTTGACACTTCACCCTCGACTAATAACGGATCTTCGAACCAATATTCCTTGAGCGTGGGAGCAATTTCTGTTGTTACAACCGTTCGGAACCAGCTGACGTATGAATCCACGCGCTCCTCTGCAGGCGGCGTCACGAAGCTGTGGCCGAGCATAAACTCTGGACCCAGCGTCGCATCGTCCCGGATGGCTACGTTCAAAGTCTCAAAGCGGCTGCGGATGCTTACGAGCTGCTCTATTTCAACGTTGTGTTTGGTTTGCATCCACTGCAACCAGCTGTCGTTCAAGGCAGGTGCTAGCGAAACGAAGCCAAATCGGCGGCGGAACGCCAGATCCATAATGGCAAGGGAACGGTCCGCGAGATTCATCGTGCCGATGATGTAGAGATTGCTGGGCACATGGACCGTCTCGTCGGATGCACGCGGATAAGCAAGATGGAGAGCTTCCCGGGGAGAGCGCTTCCCGGCCTCGATGAGAGTGAGTAGCTCACCGAAAACCTGGACGGGGTTGCCCCGGTTGATTTCTTCTATGAGAACGACGTGAGGCACCTCTGGGGCTGCGTTTGCGCGCTCAACCATCTCAAGGAAAGGCCCATTCACCAAGGTCAACTTGCCGTCAGAGCCGGGACGCCACCCTCGTACGAAGTCTTCGTACGACATGTTTGGATGGAACTGCACGGCCCGGATAGCCGACTTCAGGTCTCTACTGCCGATCAATGCGTAAGCCAGTCGTCGCGCCAGCCAGGTCTTGCCCGTCCCGGGAGGGCCTTGAAGGATGATGTTTTTCTTCGACCGCCAGCGCGCCAGAATGTCCGTCAGCTCCGTTTCAGACACGAAGCATCCGTCGAGGACGATGTCGGAGACTGTATAGGGCTTAGTCGGGGAAGCTGGTGCCAACTCCACCGGATTTTTGTCCTCCTCCTCCTCACTCGAATCGGTCCGCCCGGACGGGTCCAGAAACGCGGTCCACGAGAGCTCCGGGAAGGAATGCACCGGATATTCGGGGTCATCGAACTTGGCTACCAGAGTGTCCAATATGTCCAGGTACCGGCTGCCGTCCGCCTGGAACAAGTTGCCGTCCAACATCAGAGCAGTCTTAAGGTAATTTCGCGACTGGCCGTCTAGGGGCAAGAAGTTCCAAGGGCGGATCCAAAAGAGGCCCATACTCAGTTTCCCGCCGACACCCCGAATACCGCGGGCACGGTCGTAGGCTTCGGCAAACCTAATTCGCGTTTGATCCTCAGAGGAGTTGGCCAGGTGAAGCGCTGCCTCAAAAGCGTCCCATAGCGCATCGATATCACCAGGCGCCCGTTCAGGCTTATAGGAAAAGAACCAAGAGTTCTGATTGTTTAGCAGTGGTATTGCATCGAAAGCAGTAGGCGGAGGCGTTGACACGCCCAAGGCTTTGGCCCAGTCTCCGGCCAAAGCCGTACGTTTCGAATGGGTAATCCCGCGGTTGAAGGATCCAAAGAGAGTGAACGGGCAGATATCGTCAAGCGGCATGGAAACACCGTTCTCATCCTTGTCCGTCAGGTAGTTAAGATTCTCGTGACGCGTCTGGAGGTTCTGAAGAGCTGCCAGGAGCTCGCCCCGACGATCCTTATATGAAAGCAACGCAGTGGCCAGCTCTTCATAAAACGGCGTCCACTGGAAGTCCTCTTCGGGACTCGGGTCCTCATCGCCAAACCGTTTGGACCAGGCTGCATCGTTGCGGAACCTGCTGATGTCCTGCTGCTCATTGTCAAAGGCGAAGCGGATCAGCGCTTCGCTCATCCAGCTCCCGGCGGCCACCTTCCAAATGGTTGCCCGTCCCGTGTAGAAGTACCATTCGCGGGGTTGCTCCAGCGGGTTCCAGTCCACGTCGACCCTGCGGCCATCGCCGTGGTTTCGCGTGACACGTCCCGTTGCCTTGATGGCCATGGTTGAGACGAGGTGGCCCCGGGTGTCGAAAGGGACGCCGTGCTTCCGCACGTAGCTCGCCTTTATCGCGATGCGGTCGCCAGGGCGCATGGATTTCACGACGTCGAGGTGGCGGTCCTCAAAACCATTCTCCCAGATTCCTTCAGCCAGAAACCGGGCAGTTTGGTCCTGGGGATCCCGATCCGAGAAAAACGCTCCGACGAACCAGTTCTGTTTCGGGGTATTTACCTCTTCTGACAACATGCCTCGGGAACTCCTGTGTTCATGTAACGGCCCGGTCGGGCCAAAGATCATTAGACCACCACGCCGGGCAATCTTGAATGAACGACGCTTTGAGGTCTTTCGTATCGTTTGCAGTCTTGCACGCTAACCTGGCCCAGTGACTAATTCCATTGGGGGCGTGGCGGCGGAGCAGCTGCCCGAAGGCTTGTACGAATTATTGACAACGGACCTACTTCGCCAGCGTTTGGGCCGCAACGTAGAACTGCAGCCCCTGTTCGTGGATGTCGAAGACGATGACGTCCCTGATATCCTCTCCCGTCATGTCGCCGACGTCGTTCGTGACGCTCTCACCTCCGCCCCGCCGGCTGCCAGAGTCGCCCTGGCCAACGGGCTGCTCGAAGCGTTGCAGCAAACGGACCGCATCGTAGACGGCCCCACAGTGCTCCAGTCGCTTCATCGCCCGGACACTCTCAAGCGCCGGCAACTCCGCCGGCCCACCACGAGGTTGTCCGATTCCGCGCTTCTCACAAACAGCAAGGACGACCCCAACCTCGCCGCCGAGCTTCGGGCGGAGATGGAGTCCGCCAATACGGTTGACCTTCTCTGTGCCTTCGTTCGGTGGACTGGCCTGAGGCTCCTGGAGCCAGCCCTTGAGCAGCTCAAGGAGCGCGGCGCCAAGCTCCGGGTCATCACCACAACTTACATGGGCGCCACCGAACGCCGCGCCATTGACGAGCTCGTCAACCGGTACGGGGCCGAGGTAAAGATCAGCTATGAAACGCAGGCAACTCGGTTGCATGCCAAAGCCTGGCTGTTCCGCCGCAACACGGGTTTCGACACCGCCTACGTCGGCAGCTCTAATCTGAGCCAGGCTGCACTCCTGGACGGGCTGGAATGGAACGTCCGGCTTAGTTCCGTCGCAACACCCGCCCTCCTGCAGAAGTTTGAGGTCACCTTCGACAGCTACTGGGAGCAGCGGGCTTTTCAGAGCTATGATCCGGAGCGTGACGGCGAAAAGCTGGACGCTGCGTTGGAACGAAACGGCGGCCGTCGAACAGCGGCGCCGGATGCAACCACCGGTCTTGAGGTTCAGCCGTTCCTTCACCAGGAGGAGATGCTGGAGGACCTGGAAGCTGAGCGCCTAAAAGGCTTCAATCACAACCTCCTGGTCGCGGCCACCGGCACCGGGAAGACGGTTGTCGCGGCCTTGGACTACAAACGGCTCCGGGAAGCTGCCGGAAGCGACCTCAAACTACTCTTCGTCGCCCATCGCCAGGAGATCCTGAAGCAAGCGATGCGCACCTACCGCGACGTCATGCAGGACGGCGCCTTCGGTGAGCTCTACGTGGGGGAGCACAGGCCGCAGGAGTGGAAGCACATCTTCGCGTCCGTCCAGTCGCTGTCTTCCCTCGGCATCGAGCAGCTGGAGCCTGGCTTCTTCGACGTCGTCGTTATCGATGAGTTCCACCATGCCATGGCGCCCACCTACCGTCGCCTGATTGATCACCTGCACCCGCAGCAGCTCCTCGGGCTCACCGCCACGCCGGAACGCGGCGACGGCGTCGACGTTGCCAAGCAGTTCTTCGACGGCCGGACCGCCAGCGAACTGCGGCTCTGGGACGCCCTGGACGCCGACCTGCTCGTGCCGTTCCACTACTTCGGCGTCTCGGACGACGTCGACCTGAGTCAGTTGGAGTGGAAGCGTGGCAACTACGACACCACCCAGTTGAGCGCCCTCTATACGGGCAACGACGCCCGCGCCGCCAAGGTGATCCGCGAACTCCGGGACAAGGTCACCAGCACGGACCAGATGCGGGCCATCGGCTTCTGCGTCTCCGTCCAGCACGCCCGCTATATGGCGGAGGTGTTCAACCGGGCGGGCATTGCCTCCGTCGCCGTCGACGGGACTACTGACAATGCTGACCGGGAGGAAGCCCTCAGCCGTCTGGGGCAGAGGGAGGTCAACTGCATCTTCGCCGTCGACCTCTTCAATGAAGGCCTGGACCTCCCTCAGGTGGACGCCATCCTGCTGCTCCGGCCCACGCAGAGCGCCACGGTCTTCCTTCAGCAGCTGGGACGCGGGCTGCGCCGTGCGGAGGGCAAAGCGGTGCTGACGGTCCTGGACTTCATCGGACAGCAGCGCCGTGAGTTCCGCTTTGATCTGCGCTACCGGGCGCTGACCGGCTACGGCCGCAAGGAGCTGGAGAAGGCCGTCGAGGACGAGTTCCCCTACCTGCCGTCCGGCTCGCAGATCGTGCTGGACCGGGTGGCGCAGAAGGTGGTGCTGGACAACATCAAGGCACAGTTGCGGTTCAACCGGGCGCAGTTGGTCCGGGACATCGCCTCGTGTGCCGAGACCGAGCTGGAGGCTTATCTGGAGCGGTCGGGGAATGACATGAAGACGATCTACCGGTCCACCAGGGACTCATGGACCGGCTACCTCCGGCAGGCTGGGCTGATCGAAGGACTCTCACCCCTGGAGACCGTGCTGCGGGGGAAGCTCGAGGAGCTGTCGGACGCGGAGGAAAAGAAGCTTCTGGGCCGCATGGCCGCGCTGATTCACGTGGACGATCCGGAACGCGCCGCCGCCTATTCGATGCTGGTTGCCCCCGACGCGCCCCGCTACGCGGACCTCGGCATGCGTGAGAAGGCTTTCGCGCGGATGCTTTTCTTCACGCTGTGGGATGACGGCGGAGGATTCAAGACGTACGACGACGGCCTGGACCACCTGCGCGGCTACCAGTTTGTGTGCCGCGAGATCCGCCAGGTGGTCAAGCTTGGCGTGGCCGCATCAAAACATGCAGCGAAAAGCCTGGGCGCAGGGCTGCAGCACATCCCGTTGCTGTCGCACGCCACCTACAGACGGGAGGAGGTTTTGGCGGCCCTGCACTACGGCTCGCTGGAGCAGGGGAAGAACGTGCAGCACCGGGAGGGCGTCGCTTGGTGCTCGGCCACGTCCACCGATGCCTTCTTTGTCACTCTGAACAAGGACGACAAGAAGCACTCCGCGACCACAATGTACAAGGACTACGCCATCAGCCCGGAGCTGTTTCACTGGGAGTCGCAGAACGCGACCTCACCCAGAAGTCCCACAGGACGCCGCTATCTTGACCGGGCTTCGCACGGTTCGAAGGTTCTGATCTTCACCAGGGATACAGCGGACGACGAGACCGGGCTGACAGTTCCCTACACGTGCCTGGGTCAGGCGGACTACGTTCAGCACACTGGCGAGAAACCGATCGCCATAACTTGGAAGCTGCACCGGGCGATGCCCGCAGATGTATTCGCTACGGCGGCGGCGGTAGCTCAGTGAATCGATTGCACGGAAGTGTCCTATGCGTGAAAAAGCCTTGGGCACCTTGAGTGACGATGCCAGGATCCCTGATCACTCGAGTCCTCGAGGCCGATATTGTTCCTCATCCGGACGTCCGTTCTCCACTGTCGAGACACAAATGAATCCGGTAATCATTGAACCTGAACCAGACAGGCCTATACGAATGCCAACACATAGATGGAAGACGGGGCCAATATGTTCCGGTGGAGGCAGGGAGAGCGGGTTCGTATACGAAGGTCGTTCAGGCCGAACCTTGGCTCACCCGAACTCGGCTCAACAAGTATCTGACCAACACCATCTTAACCTCCAGGACCCGGAAAACGACGCTGATATTTCGATCTGTCGTCGGCCTTTACCTTGGTACGCGTTACACTGGCGTTCGCGCTGGCGACACGCGCCTTGAAGGTCCCGCAATTGATGCATGCCCGCTATTGGTGTCGTAGGTTGGTCAATGTTTCAATCTTCGACTTCCTTGGGAGAAAGATGGCGCCTTCGGCTGGCGCAAGCGACTCAAAATGGCAGTGTCCTGCTTGCAACAGAATCTTGGCGGCCAGACCTCTGGCTGGAAGGGTTACGAAGCATGCAAATAGCAAAGGAAATTTGTGTAGCGGTGTGGGTAAGGCGGCCGTAAACCTCTCGGCAAAAGCGGCACCAAGAGTTGGTCAGGGGGCTAGAGGAAGAGTTATAGCCCGTAAGAAAAGCCCGAAGCCCTCACCCCGACCGACGCTGCAAATAAAGCCATCAGAACGACCTGTCCCTGGAAACAGGGAACGTCCCGACACGCTTCCGAGTAGGAAGGCCACCGGCGGCTTCAGTCTGCCTAAGAACCGCATAAGAGACGAAGATCACTGGACGTTGTTTCAAGACGCCCCTCGGCAGGACATCGAAACCGATGGCGGCTGGCGCAGGGTGAGGCTTGGCGCTTCACAAGGCACGGGGAAGCGCCGCTGACTCCGGTGCACTGACGCAGACCGTTCGCCAGGAGCCGGCTGGTTTCGGGCTGCGCGGCTAATGCTCTCGCGTTCTATCAGAACTTGGCCTTGCTGCGGAATGGATGGTCGAGAGTAACCGCAGCAAGACTTCGCTTCACGTTAGGTCAGCTTGCATCGCCCGGCGTGGCGAACTCTGTTTGTAGAGACACCTGCACGTTCGGACCAACGAGCTGCATGAGCTCGCTGTAGTCCGTGACGACGTCATACTTGACATCGTTACCTTTCTTTTCGTTCAGGGACGCGAAGAACTTGCGTGCGCATTCGATCTTGGCGTCTTCAACGCCCTTGAGCTGGAGGGTCGACAGGGAGCCCTTGGTCTCGGCGACGAAGTAGACGTGCTTGACGCTGCCCTCGGTAAACGCAATCGCCCAGTCCGGGTTGTAGTCCCCGACCGGGGTCGGGATGAAGAACCCGCGCGGGAGCTTCGCGTAGACCGCGACTTCCTTGCTGGTGTCCAGCTCCTCGACGAACGCGCGCTCGATCTTCGAGTCGGTGATGACGAAGTCGTAGATGTGCTTCGTCAGCTTGCTTCCCGCATGAGTGAGGTCCTGCTTTGTCTGATTCTCGGTAAAAATCGCCGAATCGAAGCGGTCCTCCAGCGCATCGTATGCCAGGTGCTCGACGATGACCGTCGCTTTCTGTTCGTTGATGAGGCGGGCGGCCTCCGTGATGAACTGCTCCGGGTTGAGCCGGAATTTAGCGAAAGTTCCTGGTGCACTGTCGCTGAGGATCTCGGCGACAGTGCGTCTAGTGAGCTGCGTTTTCTCTGTGATTTCCCCCAGCAAGTCGTACTTCACCTGAGAACCGGCGCTGACCTTTTCGGTGTGGGTTTGCGTGCTCAACACTGTGAACCCGCCCCCGCTGGTAAGGTGGTCGGCCTCCAGCGACTCACGCTGTTGGCCAGCCTGCACCACGTATTGCATGGCGGTCACGTTCAAGTGCTTGTCGAGCGCCGAAATGCAATTACGGATCAACTCCTTGGAGTCGAACTCGACTTGGTAGACGGCCTTGTGGTTGATCTGACTCCAGAGTGCTTGGAATTCCTTCTTTGCGAAATTCACTTCATTGAGCGGAATTCTCTTTGGCTTGCGGTGATCGATCGGTAGGGGCACGTCGACGTACAGTGCATCCACGAGGGGCCAGACGAAGTCGATTACCGGCTGCAGCACCGCCGAGGTCGGCTGGGCAAGAGTCCCGGTTTCCTTTGCCTGCTTGTAGGTTTCAGAAACGGTGTCGTCCTCGTTAAGGTAGTCATTCTTGATGAGGTACTTGTACAGGGCTTGCGCCAGAGCTTCTTCGACGACCGACTCGCCTCGTGGCGTTTGAATTGTCTTACCCGTAAAGAACTTGATGCTCGCCTTGCGCGGCCGCGCGGTCAAGGACTCTGCGATCTCTTTCTGGAGGCCGGCGACGAAGTCGGTGTACGTCTCGTCCGTTACCACGGTCAGCTCGTTGATGTCGTGCACGGTAACCGGGTTGTCCATGCGTTCGCCATGTTGATCGACTGCCAAGCGCAGGCCACGTCCGATCTCCTGGCGGCGGGAGATGGTGTTGTCACTCTTCTTAAGCATGCCCATCACAAATACGTTTGGGTTGTCCCAGCCCTCCCGCAGAGCAGAGTGCGAGAAGATGAAGCGGACCCGCTCCTCGAACGATAGCAGGCGTTCCTTTTGTTTGAGGATTAGGTCGTACGCGTCCGAGTCGGTCGACTGGCCCTTGTCGTCCCCCCTGCCGCTGACCTTGCCGTCGACCTGACGCTTAGTCTTCTTGTCGATGGAGAAATAACCCTCGTGCACGGCTCCGGCGTCATCCCGGCGGAGATACTCCTGATAGGCAGACGTTGCTTCGTCGACGGCGAGCTCACTTAGCACATCGTCGCGGACCGCGGTGTACTCTTCCTCGAACACGCGGGCATAATCGCCGAGTGTGTCCTCGCGGTCGTAGTCGCGATACTTAGTGACCTCGTCGATGAAGAAAAGGGAGAGCACTTTGATCTCCCGGCTGAAGAGCTCGCGCTCCTTGTCGAGGTGGGCGCGGATCACTTCCCGAATCTGGATGCGCCGCTTCGTCTCCTCGGTCACGTCGCGGTCGGCAAGCTGGCCGGCGATGACGGTGTCACCGTTGCTCAGCTCCATCACGTCGCGGTTGGCATCGATCTCGGTAACAAAGAGGCCCTTATAGGCTTCAATTCCATTGGATAGGTCGTGCAGGTTGGTACCCATATCGAGGCGCTTTACCTGACGCTTGATGGTGCCACCCATCGTCTGCACTTCGATCTCAACCCTGGCTCTGGGCTTGGCGCCCTTGGCGATCTCGATGGAGTCCAAGTACAGGTAAGCGGTGGAGCCGGCTAGGCCTTTGACAGTGATGCCGCGGACCGCGATCTTCTTGACCAGCTTCTGGTTGTACGCGTCCAGCGCGTCAAGCCGATGGACTTTGGTGTGCTCGACCTTGTGGGTGGCCGAGTAGCGCAGCATCATGAGCGCGTTGAACTGCGCAAGAGCATTGAGTGAGTTGTCTGCGCCGATCTTCTGGGGTTCATCAATGATGACAATCGGGCGATTGGCCTTGATAACGTCAATCGGGCGGCGGGACTGGAAGTCGTCGAGCTCGTCATAGATGCGCCGCTGGTCTTTCCCAGTGGCGTTGAAGGCCTGGATGTTGATGATCATGACCTGCACGCCGGCGTCCGAGCTGAACCGCTCCAGCTCGTGGAGCTGTGAGGAGTTGTAGACGAACGAGCGTGGCTTCGTGCCGTAAACCTCCTGGAAGTGCTCGGCCGTGACATCGAAGGTCTTCTTCACACCCTCGCGGATCGCTACGGAAGGGACAACAATAATGAATTTCGACCAGCCGTAGCGCTTGCGCATTTCCATGATCGTCTTGATGTAGACGTACGTCTTACCCGTCCCCGTTTCCATCTCTACGTCGAGGTTTGGGGCCCCCGGCGCTGCCTTGCTGTCGACGACCTTGGCCGAGAGCGGCAGGTTCCGGGACCGCTGCACTTTGTGCACGTTCTCCAGAAGCTGCACACCGGAGAGCGCGATCTCCGCGTTTCGCAGCCCTGAGTCAGGTGTCTGGCTTGTCCCGAATAATGTTGGGTTTGCGGCCAGCCTCGCATTGCCGGGGTCGATCCGGTACGACATCCCGTCGTGTTTGGGTTGCCCTGCGAAGACCTGGACTACGGAGTCGACGGCATCGGTCTGGTATTGCTGAACCTTAAATTGGAGCTTCATCCCCATCAGATCGCCTTTACGTCCGTTGCTGGGGACACCTCGTGGAAGATCTGTTGCGCGTTGATTCTGGCATCGTCCGAGGCGAATCCGGAATCGCGGAAGACCGCGCGCAGGGGCACCCGCTTCGCTATGCTGCGGACAAGGTCCCGGCTGACCTCCGCGTCGAAGCACGCAATCAGCGCCCCGTCCTCGACGACAAAGACCTCGTGATCGTCGATCTGCTCGACTGTGATCGGCATGGTCAGTTCGAGACCCCAGTCGAGCAAGACCTGAAACAGGAGGTCCTCTCCCGAACGCCCGGGCTTTACGCTGTTCTCTAGGCCCGAGAGCATTTGTTGGTCAGTCTCCTCCGGAGTGCGCAGCACGTCTGCCATGTTGGTCGTGTCTAGCCGGAGGGTCCGGAACCCGACGTCAATAGCGCCGGCCATCAGCCCGGCCTCCTCGATAACCTTGCTCCCTGCACGGCGAATACGCTCACGGCTGAGTCCAGCGATGTCCTCGTACCCTTGGCTCGCTGCGACGGACTTTGGCCCACACGGTTCCGGCAACTGCACCATTACGAAGCGGCGGCTCCCCCCATCGGCAGCGTTTTGCGCCAGCACCGCGTGGGCCGTTGTCGATGAGCCCGCAAAGAAGTCGAGGACGATGAAGTCCTCGGCCCAATCCGCCCACGGCGGCACATAGATGCCGAGGATCTTCTTGATCAGACTAGTTGGCTTCGGGAAGTCAAAGACGGCGGCGCCGAATAGTTCCTTGATCTCCGCGCCGCCAGCGTCGGTTGTGCCAGCGTCCTCATGTGACCAGAGATCGATTGGCACCATACCCTCGCTCAGCTCCGAAAGGAAAACCTTGAGTCGCGGGTACTGGGCTGTCCCCTCCTTCCCCCACCAAAGCCTGTTGTCACTAGCATGGCGTTGGTGTTCCGACTGGCTGAACTTCCAAGCGTGCGAGGGGTGCTCGATGGTCACATTATCCAACGGGCGGGTGATTGGATACGCGAGGTTCGGGCGGGCTTCCTTCGTCGCTGGATTTACGTATGACGAGCTGGTCCAAAGTCCCCGCTCATCATTGTCGGGATTGCCGTAGATGTCGGCTGCGCCATCGCCGCGAACTTCCTTGATGCGCCCCGCCGCGGCAGAGCGGCGGCACAGGAGGACCGTGTCCTTCACGGAGTAGAACGCGTTCGCATTGTTGCTTCTGGTGTAACGCTTCTCCCACGCAATTGCAGCGACCACATTGTCCCGGCCGAAAATTTCGCCGGCGATCTGCGCTAGTCCGGCAGCCTCACTGTCGTCGATGCTGATGAACATGAGGCCATCCTCTGCGAGGAGATTGCGTGCGAGTTTGAGTCGCGGGTACATCATGCTTAACCAGTCGGAGTGGAAACGTCCGTTTGACTCAGGATTCGCGCTCAGTCGTGCTCCGCTATCGTCAGCTTGTCCTGACCTCAGAAGGTACTCGGCCGTCGTCTCCGCGAAGTCGTCGTTGTAGACAAAATCGTTGCCGGTGTTGTACGGAGGGTCGATGTAGATGAGCTTAATCAGGCCGAGGTAGGACTCCTGGAGCAGCTTGAGGGCGTCTAGGTTGTCGCCTTCGATGAAGAGGTTTTTGGTGGTGTCGAAGTCTACTGACTCCTCCCTCACGGGTCGGAGGGTCTTGGCGATGGGAGCGTTGGCGGCAAAGGCTGCAGCGCGCTTGCCGGGCCAGTCGAGCTGGTAGCGCTCCTGGGGGCCGTCGACCACGTGGTCAGAGAGCTCCTGGCGCAGGAGGTCGAAGTCGATGGCCTTCTTCGGGTTGCCGTCGGCGTCGAGCGTCTCAGTCATGACGTTTGGGAACAGCTCAGCCAGCTTGGCGATGTTAGCGTCGGTCAGGTCTGGCGACGTCATGCCTAATTTCTCCACGGATTACCTCTGTTGCTCTAGCTCTGATTGCTTTGTCTTGAGGGTGCGCCGCAGCTCGACCTTGCGGTTGAGCTGCGGCTCGGTACGGAGCTTGCGCTCGAGCGCGGCGATCTCGCGTTCGAGCTTCCGCACGGTCTGTAGTCTGGCGGCGACCTCCGACATGTACTCTCCCGGCCGCGCAGTCACCGGCATCAGCGGGTCCAGGAGCGCAGTGTAGAGGGAGGGCAGCGTGATCGCTGTAGGGAGGGGCTGCCGCTCTGCGTCGGCGGGCTGCCATTCGGTCGAGTAGTAGTCGCTGAGCTTGGGTACGCCTACGCCGAGCTGCTTGTGTGCCGCGACCATACGAACGGACCGGCTGGCTCCGGTGCCGCGAGTGATCTCGAAAACAACCGGGAACGGGATCGCTTTGTCGATCGCCGTCAACACCGGTTCGGACACGTCGTCCATCTTAGCGTCGATCTGGAAGACCTGGACCTCGGGCACCGCAGGGCTGCCGGGGAGATTGATCGTGACTTCTGCGAGCTTGTAGGCCCAGGTGATGCGCCGGACCTCGGTGACGAACTTTTCCCGGATGGGGGTGGTGACCTGGCCGTTCTCGTAGAACTTCTCTTTCGGCACCCGGCTGCCGAACTTCGCCGCAACAGGCCACCGGTACAGCAGATCAGCCATTGGCTGGTACACCCTGGACGGGGTCGACGACGGCGATAAAAGCAATCAGTTCGAAGTCGTCCAGTCCCGCGATGGTCTGGGTCAGGGCCGTCGTGTGGCCTCCAGTGAAGAGGCTGTCGATGTCGCGCTCCTCAGTGACGTCGATCATGGAGTGGATCGCGTCCGTGAGCAGTTCAGAGTACTTGCCCATCTCGGCTCCATCGCGTGTAGCTGCATTGAAGGCGTGAACGACGTCGGTGACCGGTTCGTCGTAAGGACGGCAGCCCCCGCGAATGAGATCGAGCAGATGTTTGGCCTCGGTGTGGTCGGCGATAACGCTCCCCTCGTCATCGAGGTAAACGAGGTAGTGCGGGTGGAGCCGGTTGCCGCGGTTGATATTCTCGTCAGCATTCACGTTCCGCAGTACGAAGATCACCCCCGGCCTCAGCCCGCTGTCGGGGTCGGCCGGGATCACGGCGTGGAGGCCTTTGGGGGCTGTGGAAATATCGCCAAACTCCTTGATGTAGCCGAGCAGGTCCATCCGGAAGTCGTTCAGACCCAAATCGGTGATCGAGACGCCGGTGCGGACGTCCTCCAACTCGATGACCTCGTCCTGGAGCTTACGCAGCTGTTCTTTGCGGAAGGCGGCGTCGGAGTCGGCGAGGGCGAGGACGTTGTCGTTCGCGGTGCCCGCGAGGTCTGCGATGACCATGCGGCTCTCGACGCGCTCTTTGAGATTGATGTATTCGTCAAGGGAAATGTCGGGCCAGAAGTTCACCAGCTGAATATGAGCGTTGGTGGATCCGATGCGGTCAATGCGGCCGAATCGTTGGACAATCCGGACCGGATTCCAGTGGATGTCGTAGTTGATCAGGTAATCGCAGTCCTGAAGGTTCTGGCCTTCGCTGATCACGTCCGTGCCGAAGAGGACGTCCAGATCGCGCGTTTCGTTCGGCATGGTTAGGTGACGCTGCTTTGAGCGCGGGGAGAACATCGCCATTAACTGTTGGAAGTCGAAGCCGGTACCCAAGGTCGTCTTGGAGCCGTTGCTTCCGCCCGTAATGACCGCTGCCTCGAGGCCCATCTTTTTGAGAGCGGGGGCAAGCTCAAGGTAGAGATAGTTGGCGGTGTCAGCAAAGGCGGAAAACACCAGCACTTTGCGGTTGGCCGCATTGATGGGGTGTTCGGCCTTGTCGGCGATGAGCTGCATAAGCCTCTGCAGCTTCAAATCGTGGGCCGGGACAACCTGGCGCATCTCGTCGAGGAGCTCGCGCAGAGTCTCGCGGTCGTTCCACAGGTCGCGCTGCCAGGATTCGATGTCGAGGTCGTCGAGGTCGATCTTGATCTTCTCGCCGAAGGAGAGCGACTCGACGTTCGCGTCCTCTTCGTCATCCACGTCGAAGTCAAGACCCGCCAAATCCGCCCTCACTTCGGTGAGCGGGCCTGCATGCGCGTCCAGACGCCGCAGGGTGTGGTCCACGGAATCCTCAATCTTCGCGAGCGTCAACCGAAACGCGTCAACAGAGCTTTCTAGGCGCTTGAGGAGGTTAACGGTCATCAGCTTCTTCAGGCCCTGCTCCCTCCCTTGCTGGCCGAGGTTGGAGCGGGCACTACCTGCGGTTACGTTATAGAGTTCCTCATATTTACTGATCCGGCTCGGGAACACGTAAGCGAGGGGAGTGTAGACGGCAAGGGTGAGGGCTTGGAGCTGCTCAAAGATGTCGTTGAAGCTGGGTGCGTCCGCCAGGTCGGTCAGCGGTTCACGGATGGACATGGGTGGCAGGCGCTCGGGGAACGCCCCAATCTCCGTGGTGTCGTAGAACGCCTGGATGTGCTTGCGCGACCGGGCTATCGTCACCGAATCAAGGAGTTCGAAGAAATCGAAGTCGAGCATCTGAAGGATGCGCTCGCCCGTGCGGTCCTCCGGGGTGAGCTTGGACCACTCGTTGAAGACGCGCTGCGCGTCGCTGAAGACCTTCTCGACCGTCGTCGAGATGTTCAGACGCTGGGCAAGGTTCCCCGACTCGCCCTCGTACGCGAGCTGTAGCTGGTTCTTTAGGTCGTTGAAACGGTTGTTTACCGGCGTTGCTGACAGCATCAGCACCTTGGTCTTCACGCCCTCGCGGATGACACGACGCATAAGCCGCTGGTAGCGGGACTCTTTCTCCTCGGCATAGTCGGCGTTGCGGAAGTTATGCGACTCATCGATAACGACCAGGTCGTAGTTGCCCCAGTTAATCCTGTCCAGTCGCAAGCCCAGAGACTCGCCGCCGGTACGTGACAGGTCTGTATGGGCGAGGACGTCATAGTTAAGCCGGTCTTCGGCAAAGATGTTCGTTGTGAGGTTGGCGTTGTAGTTTGTCCAGTTCTCGGCGAGCTTCTTCGGACAGAGCACCAGCACAGACTTGTTGCGCAGCTCGTAGTATTTAATCACCGCTAAAGCTGTGAACGTCTTCCCGAGACCGACGCTATCGGCAAGGATGCATCCGTTGTACGTCTCCAGCTTGTTAATAATCCCGGTCGCCGCGTCACGCTGGAAGTTGTAGAGGCCCTGCCATACCTTCGTATCCTGGTATCCGGTGCGGTCATTGGGCAGCACGTCCTCGCTAAGGTCGTCTAGGAACTCCGCGAACAAGTTGTAGAGAACCAAGAAATATATGCGCGCGGGGGAGTTCTCCGCGTACACGCTAGCGATGTGGTCGTAGACCGCCTCGGTGACGTCGTCGAGCTGTTCTGCGTTGTTCCAGATTTGGTCGAACAGCTGGATGTACTGGGCCGTCATTGGGGTCTCGTCGATGCGCTGCACCATGTTCGAGACCGCGTTGCCGCGCTCGTACCCAAGGTCGGCGGTGGTGAAGCCCTGAAGCGGCATGTACGCAGCTTTGTCGTCCACAACAGCGAACTGCTGCATCGGGTTTCCAGTCGCGTTTGACCGGAAGGTGACTTTTCGGCGCACCCAGTCAGCACACTCCTTCGCGATAGCTCGCTGGGTGAGCTTATTCCTAAGCCGAACCTCGAATTCGGAGCCATGCAGGTTCGATTCCGCTCGACCGTCCGCAGGAATGAAAAACTCGCGCCGCTCTTTGGGAAGTTTGCCGGTCACTTGAGTAGTCAGGAACGACGGTGAAGTGAAAATGAACTCGAGCTCATCCACTTGCTCAAGTTCCTTACGAAGAGCCTCGAAAGCGAAGATCGAGAAAGTTGAAGCGGCGATGCGCACCTTAGACCCGGAGGTGACCTCTGCCTTCAGGTCGTCACCGAGCAGATCGTTGACGTTGTCGATGATCTTCATTTGCCCCCCGCCAGACACTGGAACCTCTGCTAGCTCAGGGCTCACTCAGCCGAAATTTATCACGAATTTAAGCAAAGCCTCCGCCTTCAGCGTTTCCTGACATTTTGCCCCTCCGCCCGAAACCTGCGCCCAGTGTCTTGGCGGGACGGAGGGGAGACGCATCCGCGTAGGATGCGCATTTGAATGCGGGTGCTGGAAGGCTTAGCGCATTGCTGAATGGCAAGCTAGACGACGGGCACCAGCACAATCTCCTTCGCGTGTTGCCGAACGGCCTCAACGTCAGTGAAAACGAGGTACCCGAGGCTAGCGAGCTGATTGAGTTCCTCAGGGTTCCCATCAAGCTCCAGCACCAGGGGCGGAGTCATGCCAGGCTGGAGCCCGTCCGGCCAATGAGCTTCGGCAACACACACGAGATCGCCGGACTCTTGATCACGGACCTCTACGTTGACTTCACCGGCAGCGAGTCCGAGGTCCGCCAGTTCCCGTACGAGTTTTTCAATCTGGGCCGATTTCGGGGTCTCGATATCAGGTGCGGGAGAGGTCCGCTCCAGGTCAACCGAGCTTGTGCCGTGCCGGAGTTCATCCAGGACGCTGTTCATGGCGTCCGCTAGGAGCTGCCGGCGAGCTGCAAGGAATTCTCGGTATTTATCAAGTGACCATAGAGATCGGTCTTGCGGGATCCACTGGCTCGCTAGTGCGCCAGGAAATGCGGCCTCGACGGCAGGAAAGTATTCTGCGGGGTCACGGTCAGTGATATCCAGGTTCGCGTCCTGTGTGAGAAAGCAGTAGTTTGCGACGGCATTGACTTCCTCTTTCGAGTATCCGGCCTCATAGAGTCGTGCCTTCGGGAATATATGATGAACTTGTAGGGATGAGTTCCTGCCAAGCATGTGGGCTGAAAGAGCTATGCCCGTAGTAAAGTCCTTTGCTCCCTGGGTGCGTGTCAGCATGTAAAGCATTGGGTAGAAGCGGGCGCCAATGGTATTCCCGCCGAAATCGCCTTCCCTGACTGTCAGATCCCCTCGCGAACGAAGCATTTGTGTCATTAGGCCCTCGATGCCGCTTTCATCCACCGCCTTGAGGTCGACATTCAGAAAGGACTCGGTGGAACCGGCAAAGCGGCCCCACATGGCGGCGTGTATATACCAAGTCAGAATACGGTCTCGTTCCACCGCATTGGGGAACCGTCCATTATTGTTGTGCAAATAGCGGGCAATGATGGGCACAGCAAATCGAGCTGGGAAAACACGGTCGAAATCGAGTCCGAGACGGGCAGCGATTACATCCAACACCATGGACACGAGCCCGGCGGTCTCCTTGAGCCCCTTCCGGATCTCTTCCTCAGCCACTGGGGCAAGCGCAGTAAAAAGCGCTTCTCCCGTCACGACGGCGTTCACGTTACGCAGAAGCCATTCGAGCGTGAATCGGTAGCCAGCCGACTCCCATTTCAGCCGGTGTCCGTTCATCTCAGACCTCGCCTCAGGCCATGAGGCACAAATCTTAGCCAGGGCCAGGTCTCCCTTGGAGAGCTTCGTGCCGCCGGAGTTCACCCTATTGAAGATGTCAACGACGACGTCAATAGTTTTGTCTGCCCCGCTGACTTCTTCGATGTGGACGTCCCTATGCTGAATATCGGCAAGCTTGGTAATGCGCGCCATAACTTTCAACATTTCGGCCGGGCCAAGTTCTGCTATCTCTGGATGACGGGCCAAATAGTTTTCAACGTTCTTCACCATCAATTCAGAAACATCGATCCACCCGGGATTATCTTTCATCTTCACAGGCGCATAGAATTCAAATATTTCGTCATAAACGTTGAAGTAGAGGTCGGTGAAAGCCTGGGCATTCCCCTCAAAAAATTTCGGAGGACACCCGCGCATAACTCCATACAGGGTCGTCGCGCGCTGCTGTCCATCTAACAGAAGTTTGACACTGCCATCGCGATCGATTTCACCACCGCGGGTACGTGCTGTTGTTACCGCGGTGTTCCAGGTCATGAAGCCGCCAATGGGGTAGCCCTTGTAGAGGGATGTAAAGAGGCCGCGAACCTGTTGGCGGTTCCAAACATAGCCACGCTGGAACTCCGGAAGGGCCATGTCCTCGCTGTCTATTTGATCGAGAATTGTGGACAGTTTCATTGCAGCTCCTACAAGTGGTTTCGGCAAATACGCGAGTGTCGATCGTTCAAAACCTCATCTATGTCAAATCCTCCAGCTGTAACTGCGGCACTCTTGGAGATAGTCGGTAGTTTTTTTGGTCATTTTTTTCAACCCCAGGGCGTTAAGTACCTCACGGTCCAGGTCCCAGTCCTCAACACCTCGTGCCGACATCAGTTCGAACAGCGCCATAAGTTCGGACTTCGGCACTTCGAATATGGTTCTGGGGCCAAGCTGCCGCACCAACACGGGATCTTGTCCCGGTATATAGAGAGTGGCGCCCACAATGCCCGGGACACCATCATTTAGACGCGCGATTGCACCAGCACGAAGTGCGCGGCTGGTAGCGACATTAAAAATATGTTGAAGGGACTTGCCGACACGCTGGCCTCCGGTTGCCTGCTGGTAGCGGAGATATGCCTGCCGGGCAATCATGGGTCCCTCGTAGCGAACGATTTCCACCAACCCTTGCTGGATGTATTCAGTATTCCGGTCTATGACGGGAGGCTTGGGAACCAACGGCCACATCTTGTATGGAGCTAAGTCCACGTACTGTGTTGAGGGTGCGGAATCCTGACGAAATGCTTGCTCCGAAGAGTTTTCATCCTCAGAGGCCGGCTCAGAATCAGGAGCTGGGTCCATGACCCTCACGACAGGGGAAATCTGTACCTGCTCAACTACGGCAGGCGGATCTCCTGCGCCCTTTGTCTCATCTTCAACGTTCGTAGCGGCAGGGAGGTCGGGGGCACTACCAAGCGAATTAAGAAACTCGTCCCATTCAGCGTCGGAAGGACCTTCGGCGTCTTTGTCAGAGTGACTCACAGGCGGTTCCGAGTTTGGAAGGTCAGCCATGGTGACTTCTCGAATGACGGACCTGGTTGGGCCCTGCATCCAATCATCACCGGTGGGGATGCCTAGATCCTTCAGGTGTTCCCAGACCGGCGTCATAGCCGACTCGGGGTTCCTGAAATAGGCTGAGCCCCGGATACGTTCGAAGGTCCAACCGGAGCGTTCGAGGACTTCTTGCCGCGCCCGGTCCTGATACCAGACATCGGGACCGTGCCAGCGGTCGCCGTCGCACTCGATGGCCAGCCTGCGTTCCGGTCCTGAGACCACGATGTCCAATCGATACCGACCGACGGTCTTCTGAACCTCTATTCCTCTATAGCCTCGACCCAGTAGTTCGTTGATGATCCTTCTCTCGAATTCAGACTCACATGCCGCAAGAAGTTCCGCCTGTGCAGGGGCCTCTGAAACGTAGGTGGCGCAGTGACGGATAAGGGCAGCACGGAGATCGCCTTGAGGGAGCATTTCGGGATCAACGGATGTAATGATCCACATCTGATTTCGGGCTCGAGACGCAGCGACATTGATCTTGCGTAGGTCCTTAACGCTGGTCATAGCACCGAAGCGCGTCGTGGTCTGGCTTGGATCTATGGCCACGACGGTCGAGATGACGATTACGTCGCGCTCGTCGCCCTGGAAGTTTGCAGCCTCACCACAACGGATTTTTCGTTCCTCAAGCTGCTCCGGCCCGAGCTGGTCGTAAAGCTTCTCCCAAATGAGCTTTGCCTGGCTCGAACCCAGCAGGGTCACGACCCCGAAGGTCATCCCGTCGTACTTATCGTCCCTGCACATTTCAGCTATGAGGGTGGCCACTTGTAGCGCTTCGGGTTCGTTGACATCGCCGGTACGGTAGCCGTCTTTGACTCTCACCACTCCGAGCGGGACCCATCCTGGAGCCGGAGGCTGGTCTCGCAGCGGCACAATTTGGCGATTGTATGCGTGCGTATTTGAGAAGGCAATGATTTCCGGTAGACACCGGAAATGCTCTGACAGCATGACAGGAGTGGCAAACTTCTGCGTTGCCAGATCATACAAGCTGTTGTCAGGGTCGAACAGCGTTCGATATTTAGGGACAGAGGCGAGATGATCATCCATGATGTCGAAGATCTTCTGACGGTCGAGGCCTACGTGTTCGGGGCTGGTTTGTTTGTCGTCGCCAACGACTATTGCTTTTTTCGCGAGCGACAACAATGGGAGTGCCTCGAAGCCGATCTGTGAGGCTTCGTCGACGATCAATACATCGAAGGCGGGAGTAGCTGAGGGACGAAAACTCGTCAGCGCACGGGATGTTGTCATGATCCAGACCGGCACAGCTTCCTTGGAGTCGTTCAACGACTCCCGCATTTCACGCATCCAACGCTGAGCGTATTTGCCGCCAGTCTTGCCATACCTCGTCACGGCTTTCAAATAACCCTGCAATGCTTGGCGCTGACTGGGGCCGAGGCTATCCGCGAGCCTCCGCCAAGCAAGAGCCTCGACCAATTGCGCGACGGTCCGGCGCCGTTGACGACCAAGATCATCAATGCGCGCTTGAAGTTCTGCAGGCGAAGCTTCCGCTGTAACTGACTCCACCCAGTTCTCGAGCTGCCGCCACTGCCAGGCTCCCCTAATCGCCGCAACCATGGGGGCGGCATCCGGGGCTGAGGAAAGGACTTCAGCCCACCGGGGAGCTGCGTCTGCAACGACCGAATGCAGCTCCACCGTCCTGCGGGCTGACTCGACTAACGCCGTTGTGCTCGATACCTCATTGCGCAGTTCACTCCAGTGGTCCAGCTGTTGGCTCTGAACTGACTCGAGAAGCTGAAACCATAACGTCGACGCATCGGCCTGGCTGCTACCGCCTTTTAGCATGTCCTCAAGGAGTTTGATCTTTTCTGACGACTGCACAGCTTCAAAGTGCTGCGCTGCCTCGTCCAAGTCTGATAACAAGCGCCGACACAGGGCAGAAGAAGAGAGGTCTGTGCACAGCAGGCCTAGTGATTGAAGTTCAGACGAAACCTCCTGCCGCAGCTGCGGCAGCTTCAAAAGCTCTTGAAGTAACAGCAGTTCGCTTGCGACGTCGTCCTCTGGCTTGGGGGAAAGCGAGACAAGCTGGGCATTTGGCGATTGGTTGCCGAAGATTCGGCTGATGTTATCCCTCGCCATATCCAACAGGGTAAATCTCACGCAAAGGTCGGCTTCCTCTGCGGTTGCGGGTACTCGGCCGTCTATCCTGAAGGTCGACAAAGTCGACCTGTGCTGGAAGTCAAAAAAGCCGAGCTTACCCGAGGAAGCTAATTGCTTCTGCGCCTCTATTAGCCGGCGAAGTAGTTCCTGAGTGGCCGGTTCTTGACGCTGAATGGTCGAGGCGATAAGTGCTCGCCGGTGTTCGATAGCCTGCTGGCGAAGGCTGGACAGGGCGTTGTAATAATCTGCAAGTTCCTGTACGAGCAGGTCGTCCCACACTGCGGTAATCCTTGGTGCAAAGGGCGACGACTCAATGGTTTTTAACGACTCTATATAGCTGACGAGGTGGAAGCGAATGGCTCTTACGGCGTCTGGGGAAGACTTTACGAAGCATTGCCAGTCGAAGAAGCTCGCCCGAACAGCCGCGGCTCGGCTTGCACCCGTTTCAACCGCGCTGAAAAGATCATCAAGCTCGTTTGTCGTGGGAAGCTCGGCTACCGGGGGCAGGACAGTCAGGGCTCGTTTTGCACGCTCAAGTCCCACAGCCTTCAGGAGCCGAAAGTATTCGTCAAATTCCAGCTCCGAAAGTGGGAGAGGCGATGAAAGCGGGATGAAGTCCGGGATAAAAGAGTGCGTTGTCGCGTGTCGGCGAACCCAGTCTGCAGCAGTCTGCGGAGAAATGTCATCACCCGCGAGCCAGGGGCCGGGGGCGACGAGCACCTCTGCCTGACGGGCTCGCAACATGTCAGCTGTTGTTGATGCGATGCCTCGGTTAGCGGCATCCAGGGCCTGGCGAAGCCTAGCTATCGCATCATCCGCACTACCCGTGTCAAGGGTCCCGATCTTGCTTTGGATAGTTGTAACGGACCTTTCCAAGGACTTGCGACTTTCCTCGTCGGCGCCCAGTACAGAAACTGTCAGGTCACGGATCCCACTAGGTACCTTGTCCGCAAGCACGCGGAGCGCCTGTTCCTTTTCCGCTACGACCAGCACGCGCTTTCCGTACGCGACGTAGTGGCTTATGAGGTTGGCAATGGTATGCGACTTGCCCGTGCCCGGAGGACCTTGGACGGTTACGCCTGCATGAGTCTGCGAGAGTTCGAGGATACGCTTCTGTTCCTCATTTGTAGCTAGGGGGAGAAGGAGCGGCTCCGCGCTTGTTGCTATATGTTCTTGTTGATTGTGGGAGGTTGAGTTATTTGGCTCCCTTCCCGGGTCCGTGACAATGTCCCGCAACGGTTCGGGTATAGTTCCCTCAGCCAGGTAGATGGTTCGCATCTCGTCAAGGAAGCCTTGAGAATCAGGGACACGTGGCCGCATGTAAAGGGTCCAGCTTTCGTCCACAACCAGTACAGATGTGGACGTGATGGCCTCGTCGACGACAGTTCCTCGGTCATCAATGGATCTGGTCACGCGGCGTAGGAGCTCTGACGTCTCAAGCGAGTTCCACGGATCGAGGTCTAGCTCTGCGACACCTTGACGGGCTGCTGTGATTGAGGGACGGTCGTGAATGCTGAGACCAGCGAGGTATCGAATTTCGACTTCGCTCTGTCCCGCGGGTGTTACCGATAGCCGTTGGGTTTCTTGATCTAAGGCAACTTCCACAGGGACTGTAATGAGCGGGTGATCGATGGTGTAACCGTCGGTCACCCACCGTGCCCGTCCGAAGCCCCAAATTAGCTCTACCGATTCTCGATCCAGTATGAGCCTCTCGCGTTGTTCGAAAACACTGCGGTGTAATTTCTTAACGCTGGACGCTCGCGAATACTCGTCGGCCCACGGCTCCCATACGTCCTGAACCCAGATTTCTGCTGCCTCGACGAGTCGAGCGTACTCTTCCCGCTGGGCTTCACGGTTCTCTTCCGTTAGGCCCTGATCATCTTTTGGCTCAGTAAGGTCGTCAGTGGCAACAGGTTCTTGGAAGATGGGCTCGGGGACGGTTATCGCGGGCCTAATCACCGGTGACAGGGGGGCTCCGGCACCGATATACTCCTCAATTTCTACCGGAACCTCGGGAGCCGACGGCAAGTCAACAAAATCGACTCCAAGCCATTCCGTCTCGCTGACATGAAGCTGGATTGCCTCGTGCACAGGCAACGCCTTGTCACGGAGCCTGAAAAGAGAGTAGTCCTCGATATTACGGACAGGCCTATTGCGCTGGGCATCGTATTCGGACAGGAAATCGATGAGCCTTAGAACTTGTGCCCGCGAATCTCTCGCGTCGACGTCAGTATCCTCGTTCATTGGTGCCCCCAAAACTTCAGCGCTGAAACCAGACCCAGCGGCGCTCTTTATAGTGTATTGCTGCATCAACCATAGAAATGGCTCTGGGTAAACGTCTGACGGCCTCCGTCATCATGCGCATACGTCCGGCGTTCGTTGGTTTAAGTTGGCGATTCCGATACTCTGGCCCGCGCATTAGTTGTTCCACCACTTCTGAAGACGCTTGAAAAGTGGCTCTCGAGGTGCTGGCCGCTTCCGCTGTATCGCAACGCTCACGACCTCGCCAAGGCCTTCATCCATGTAGGACATCGAACAGTTGTCCACGAATACCAACTGTCCAACTGGAACGGAGACTTGCCGTGCCGTTATCCATTCCTTAGGGGAGACGTCCCGGTAAATGGGCTGCAGCCCGAGCACAGTGCAATCCCCCGAGTGTCTGACGTGGACAACTGTGAAAGCTTTGCCTCCTACAGAGTCGGGAACTCGCTCTGAGTACAGCTTTCGCCGCCCTTCAGGTGCCGGGTAGAGGACGGGTGAGTTGCGGAGACTTGATGTTGGCCCAAATGACGAGTCACGTCTGTAACTGTCAGTGCACGGGTGCTTCGGCCAAGGCGGACCAACTTCATCGAAGTACACGCGGCTGCCATGCTCATTGGAGTAGAAATAGACCTGGGCACCGCAGACGGGGCAAACAGCGTTTGGTCGGACTAGGCCGGTAGATCTAGGGATTCGGACCGCCCGAGTGACCGGCTTGGCGTAGCTAGTTGGCATTTGATACTCAGCCGACGTCTTTGCATATGCAGTGGGCGTATACCGTGGTGACGCACGTGGTGAATATGTCCATCCGCCGGTTCGAGTAACCGTGTGGCTGGAGACCCAAATAAGTTGTCCGTTCTTGCCGCGCCGGTAATGTCCCCGTCGGTTGTACGTCGTCATTTGGGTATTTTGACATGCCCTTCGCGCCTGGAGTGCGAATCATTAAAAGTATGCGCATGATACATGGCAATATTGCGTCGTTCTTGATTTGTTCTTGATCGGGTCTTGATGTTGATATACCGACGCTCGGGGTGGTGGCGGTCGGCCCCTGATCAACCTTGTCCGAGGCGATGGAGCCGATCCCTCGATGCCCTCGCTGGTGAAGTCTGATGGTGATGGGTTGTGCCGCCCTGGTGCCCGGGAACATCATGCGCGTGGTGGAGGCCAACATCCGGCACGACTCAGAGGCTGCCGACTAGTGCTGGCCGCCAACAGGGACGTGGCCCTGGTGCCGTTTGACGGCACCATGGCCTCTGTGTTGCAGGAGTCGCACCGGTAGGTTCTGCTTTCTTGTGGGGGCGGTGCCGCGGGCGCTGGGGATGCTGGGCTAGTACTGCCGGTTCTACGAGGACATCTACGGCCGGCCCTGCTGCGCCATGCACGATGCGCTGGCGGCGGCGCTCGCAATTCGTCCTGTTCGGTCGGCGGTGGCGGCACCTGTGGGGCGGGCCGCCGTCGACACCTCCGACAGGCCGGCCGCGGACAGACCGTGTGCGACATGCGCGGGCTGTACGCGGGCTATCCGGAGATGAAGAGGGGTGCGCGGTGCCGCTTGGTCCTCTCACTCGAGGAGGACTTGCCACACCTGTTGGACACGCTGCTGGATAGTTTTGACGGCAGGATGACGGCGCTCGCCTCAGCGCGTTCGTTGCTCCATGAAGCACTTAGGAACGCGGGTAGGTTCAGACTGCGGGCCGGAGCCCGCTGGAAGCCTTGGCTTTGCGGCTTCGGGGAGACGAGCGCCCAATTCCTCCTGACCGCAGGTCAGCGGTCCGCCGCAGTTTGTGCAACGCGCTCTGTCACCAACGCCCGCAGTGACGGATTATCAATCAGCTCGTCTAAGAGCGCCCGAACAATTTCGACGTGGGCTACTCGAGTTCTTCCGACCTGAAAAGCTACATCCTGAGAAATTCGAACTAGGTCGCGATACGAGGCGGGAGTTATGTCCGCACTCAACCGGACATTTTTCGGCGCGGTGTTCGAAGGGACAAGTTGTTGAGCGGCCATTTCGGTTCCTTAGCTTTCGGCCTCTAAGCGGCCGCAATTGGTACTCAAGGATCATAAGGCTTCGTACAGCTGAACTCGGCGAAGTTCACGGCTTGCCGGCCGCGGGGGAGAACTTGGTTTAAGGCAGGTCCCTTCGGCAGCACGGCCCGTTCGGTCAGTTCTACCCGTACTTACTTGCGGCGGTGTGAATTGTATGCCGGCAGGGGTAGGGCACTGATGGCGGAAGCCGTACATGTGGGGTTTATCGGGCAAGAAGTCATTGTCCGTGACCTTGGCTAGTGTGAACCCATGACTGTTCTCCGCGCCGCACTTACGGCTTCTCGCCTATTGAGCGAGGACCCAGCGTGGCGTCTGCTCCGGGCAAATAACGCAGCAATCGCAGTAGCCGTACTTAGCAAGCATCTGGGCGGTGAGCAACGCCGGTTGGCGGCGCCCGCGCTCTTTGAGCACGTTGAGGAGGACCTGGAGGAGCTGCGCGACAATGGTTTCGACCTGCCGCAGACGGCTCAGGCATATTGCACAGCGTGGCGCAATGACGGCATCCTGATCCGCCGCACGGCAGAGGGATCCCGCGAGGAGACTTTCGAATTGTCGCTGGGTTCCCTGCAAGCCATTCGCTTTGTCACCGAGCTGTCTGAGCCGCGACAGGCCGTAACCGAATCGCGTCTGGCCACCATCCTGGACAGGGTGCGCGTGCTGGCCCGCGAAACGGATCCGGACAGTACCTCGCGGCTGCGGGCACTGCACGAGGAGCGCACGCGCATTGACGCCCAGATTGCGCGTGCCGCTGCCGGGGACTTCAACGTGTTGTCCGACGACCAGGCCGCTGAACGCCTGCGCGACGTTCTGTCGCTCATCGAAGAGATACCCAGTGATTTTGCCAGGGTCCGGTCCGATCTTGAGCAACTCAACCGGGAGCTGCGGGAACGGCTGATAGAACAGGAAGGCCCCCGCGGCAGTGCCCTGGATGACATCTTCCGCGGTGTTGATCTTCTGGCCGAGTCCGAGGCGGGACGGAGCTTTTCCGGCTTCTATGCCCTGTTGCTTGATCCGGAACAGGGGCGCGAGTTTGAGGACAGTATCGACACCATCATGGACAGGCCATTCACTTCCCGGCTCTCCGCAGCCCAAGGGAGGACCCTTCGCCGGATTCTGCCCACCCTTCAGGATCGCAGCTCCGAAATTCATGCCGTTATGACTACATTCAGCCGCAGCCTGCGACGCTTTGTTCAGTCCCAGGAACTTAAACAGGACCGGTTGATTAACCAGCGGCTGCGTGCTGCCCTGCGACAGGCTTTGGAAACCTCGCAATCCGTCAAGCCCTACGCGAAAACGAACTTGTCGTTGGATCTAACGAGTGTTCCGCTCGATTCCGTTGCCGCTCTGAATTTGCACAATCCAGCCGACTTCGAAGCCTCTGGCGAGATTGCTCAACACGACGCGATGTTGGTGGATATTGAGGAACTTCGGGCTCTGGCCCGCGCCTCCGAAATCGACATGACCGAATTGACGGGCAATGTCAACGCAGTGCTTGGCCGGCAGAGCTCGGCGACCATCGCGGACGTTCTGGCTGCCCATCCAGCTACCCAAGGTGTGGCAAGCGTCGTCGGACTCCTCGTGCTTGCCGAGGAACACGCCACCGCGCTGAGCGGGCGCGAAAACATCACTTGGCAGCCTCCCGCACCCTCTACCGAGGCACCCGGCACCACGCGCCGCGGCACCGTGGGCCGGTACCTCTTTACTGAAAGGATCCATCCGTGAGCGAATCCCGAGGCGAGGAGCCAGCGTCCGACGTCGCGCTGTGGGACGGCGACAAAGGTGCCTTACGGGAATCTTCCCGCCGGGTACTCGTCCAGCTACTGCGAGGCCCCTACCTCTCCGCTTCCCGGCACGGGAACCTCTGGACGGCGCTCCTGGCCGACGAGGCGGCCATCCGATCCAGCTTGGCAGACCTTTTCCTAGACCTTGTCACCGACCACCCCGCCCAAGTTGCCTTCGTTCGCAACACCACCGCGGACGTAGACGCACCGAAGGTTATGCGCACGGCGACACTAACGTTCCTGGATACGGCGCTGCTGCTCCACCTGCGGCAAACGCTGTTGCAGGAGAACGGCGGCCGCAAGACCATTGTCGGCGCCGACGAGATGGCCGACCAGTTGCAGGTCTACCGAGGGAAGGACAACGCCGACGTTGCGGGCTTCTCCAAGCGCGTTAACTCCTCCTGGCAAAAAATGATCAAATACGGGCTACTGGCCGCGACCAGCACGGAGGGCCGCTTCGAGGTCTCGCCTGTCCTGAGACTAGTCTTCGGGGCTGAGGAGATTGCAGCGGTGCAAGCGGAGTACCGGCGGCTGGTCGCGGAGGCGGAGCCCGGCTTCGCGGAACTCCCCGACACAGGGGAGGAGGCAGAATGAGCATTGTGACGACGAATACGGTATCGGGCGTCCAGGTAGGACAATGGCGACTGGACCGGGTGGAGCTTCTCAATTGGGGAACGTTCCAAGGCCACCATGGCTTGGATATAGCAAGGAAAGGGTTCCTGCTGACTGGCCACTCCGGCTCGGGAAAGTCATCGCTGGTGGATGCTATTTCAGCCGTGCTGACGCCTCGCGGAAAGCTGCAATTCAACGCAGCCGCCCAGGACACCTCCGTCCGGGGAGAAGACCGGACGATGGTGAGCTACATACGCGGCGCCTGGCGACGCAGCGCCGATGACGAAACAGGAGAAGTGCGGGCGGAGTACCTGCGCAACGGTGCTACGTTTAGCGGCATCCTGCTGCGATACAGTGACTGCACAGGGACCAAACCTGTCCTCCTGCTCAAGCTGTACCACCTCCGCCGTGGCTCCAACACGCCCGCTGACGTCAGCGAACTGAGCATCCTGCTGCAGGAGGAGGCGACGCTTCCCGACTTTGTCGACCACCTTCGCAACGGCATCGAGACCAGGCGCATCAAGAGCACGTGGCCAGCCGCGTACATCACTGACAAACATTCCGCCTTCGCCAGCCGCTTCTGCCGACTGATGGGTATTTCGGGCGAAAATGCCGTGCTTCTGCTGCACAAGACCCAATCGGCCAAGTCGCTTGGGAACCTCGACGACCTATTCCGCCAATTCATGCTTGATAGGCCAAAGACGTTCGACATGGCCAATACCGCGGTGGCGCAATTTGGTGAACTATCCGAGGCACACCGTCTGGTGGTGGAGGCCCGCGAACAGGTGGAACATCTGCGCAGGATGGAGGAACCCGCGCGCCGGTTTACGCTCAGTAGTGCCCATGCAGCCGAGGCCGCGGCACTTTCCGCGGCGTTGCCTAGCTTCAAGGATGAATGGAAGCTCAAGCTGGCTAAGGAAGCCCAGGCGGCCGCCGAATCCGCCGCGCTGACCGCGCAATACGACGTCGAGATGACGACTTCTACAACAGCAGAACTGGAACAGGCATACTCAGCGGCCCGCCGGCAAGTGGACGACCATGGCGGCCAGGCCCTGCGAGACCAACAGGCCCAGGTGGATCTCGCACAAGAACGCCAACGCGTCGTCCTGGGGCGGCGGGCCGAGCTGGCCTCCCGGCTTGAAGCGGTACGTATCAGTTTTCCCGCTAGCTTTGAAGAGTATGAGGAACTTCGGGCCGCGGCCCGAATTGAACGCAGCGGCCTGGCGGACGCCCAAGCGGCCAGCCGACAAGCGATCAATGAGCTCCATGAGGCCCGCGCCGCCGCCAAAGCCGAGGTCCGCGACCTCGAAAAGGAGCTCCAATCCCTGCGCGGCCGACGTTCCAATCTTGGCGACAGGCTGGTCAGAGCGAGGTCCGTCGTGGCCGAAGTAGCGGGCATGCCAGCGTCAGCGTTTCCGTTCGCTGGCGAGCTGTTGGAGGTCCGGAAGGAATTCGTGGACTGGACCGGGGCCATCGAGCGGGTGCTGCGGCCCCTGGCCACCGTGATGCTCGTCCCGGAGATGCACATTGACCGAGTGCGTAACGCCGTCGATGGGTTGTTTCTGGGCACGCGGCTTGTCTTTGAGTCCGTCCCCAGCCGGGCGGAACCGCCGCGGCCCGCACGGACCGAGCGGTCCCTAGTTTCACGGGTCCAGGTGGCCGATGGTCCTATGGCCGGATGGCTGCACTCGGTCTTGTCCGTCAACTATGACTACGAATGTGTGGATGCACCGGCGGAGCTCGGCGGTGCGGAGAGAGCGGTCACCCGTGCCGGGCAGGTCAAACGCTCCCGCACCCGCCACGAAAAAGACGATCGGTCACGGGTAGATGATCGCACGACGTGGGTGCTCGGATTCGATAACGTCGACAAACTGGAGCACCTGAGTGCGCTCGTCCAGGCGGCCCGTATCAAGGCTGACCAACTCGCCGTCGAAGTCGACGCCGCGGAGAATCGCCGTGAGACCGAACGCCTGCGCGCTGAGGCACTGGCACTGACTGAAACGCACAGCTGGGACGAAATTGATGCTGCCCGTGCCAGCAGCAGGGTGGAGCGCCATAAGGAACGGCTGGAAGAGGTCCTAGCGGCAAGCGGCGACCTCCGAGCAGCGGAAGCTGCCGCGAAGGAGGCCGGAGCGCGATGGGAGGCCGCGCAGAAGGCCCAGCAAACCGCTATGGAGTCGCTGGCTGAAGTGAAAACCCAACTGGCGGGATTGAAGCGCGTCGTCTCGGGGCTAGAGCCTCGTGTTGCCGGGGCAACAGACGTGCCTGAGGAATTTGGCGCCATTCTGCGGGAACGGTTCCTGAAGCAGCGCCGCAGCATCGTCCACGACGTGATCGACGAGGTCGCGCTGACGGTAGCCACTGGGTTGAGTACGGAGGAAAAGCAGGCCACGTCCCAGGCGGCAGCCGCACGGACCGCTTTCGCTTCGCTGGCAGGAGACTTTCGGCGTAATTGGTCCGCCAAAGCTGGAGATCTGACCGACCAGGTGGAGGATGGGGAGGGATATCTTGCCCTGCTGGAGCAGCTTGTCGCCGACCGCCTACCTGACTTTGAGACCCGGTTCTTCGAACTCATGGAACGCCAGTCCCAGCAAAATGTGGCCACACTGGCCAATGAGATCCGGCGCGCGCCGTTGGAGGTTCGCGACAGGGTGGCGCCTATCAACGGCTCCCTTCAACGTTCTGCCTTCGATGCTGGACGTTTCCTGAAGATTGTTGTCAAGGAGAACCGGGGCGAGCTGGGCAGAAGGTTCCTCAGCGATCTTCAAGACATAAGCACCGGCTCCTGGTTGGCGGAGAGCCGCGACGACGCGGAAGCCAAGTTCGAGGTCATGCGGCGCCTTATGGAGAAGCTCGCCTCCAGCGAACCAGGCGATACCTCCTGGCGGAACCAATGCCTGGACACACGGTTGCACGTGCGCTTCACCGCCACGGAGGTGGATGCAGCCGGCAGGCAGCTCAATGTCTACGATTCCAGCGCTGGTCTCTCCGGCGGTCAGCGACAGAAGCTGGTCACGTTCTGCCTCGCCGCCGCCCTGCGCTACCAGCTGGCCGGCGATGGTGAGGACGTGCCGCGCTACGGCACCGTCGTCATGGACGAGGCGTTCGATAAGGCAGACGGCAACTTCACCCGCATCGCCATGGACGTCTTCACCGAATTCGGTTTCCACATGGTCCTCGCCACCCCGCTCAAACTCCTCCAAACGCTGGAGGACTACATCGGGGGCATGGCCGTGGTCACCTGCCGGGAGTTCAAGGACTCCCGCATCGGGTCCCTGTCCATGGAGGACAACGCGGTCTCAGACTCTGCGCCACTGTCTAGGGAGGCGCCGGGGCCGCGGCGGCTAGACGCAGCAGGGGTGCTGGAAACCGCAGACGTTGAAGCTCACACAGAGGATGCGCTGTTTTGAGCCCCTTGCCTGTGACTCCTGCCGGGGCGGCCGCTGAGGCGCTAAAGAAATACAACCGCCACGTTGGTTCGTGGTCCGTCGGCGATGACACGTCACTTCCATTCGGCATCCCATTGCATCCGCCCACAGAAGCGCAGGCATTAGCCTCCGTGTCGGCCGCCGTCGCGTGGGCCAAGTCATGGGAGGGAACTGACTGCGTGGTATGGACAGAACGCCGGTGGGCCAGCCTGGGCCAGCAAAGAATTCCCGTCCGTGTGGAACTCCACACGCCTGGGGCAGTCGCGGCATTTGCTGGCAAGGCCACCCATTGGCAGCGGGCATCCTCCAGGGCCAAGGCACTGGTCAACTCGGCGACTTCCCCCGATCCTGGCCGATTTGCTACCGCGGTGGGACGAAGCGTCGCGGAACTTGCGGCTTTAGCGCCCGATGACTTCAACCGGCTCGCTGGGGTGCTGGAATGGCTCAAAGAGCATCCCACATCCGGACTGTACATCCGCCAACTGCCCATCCGCGGAGTCGACACCAAATGGGTCCAAAAGTACAGACCCCTCGTCACACGGCTACATGAAGCAGTCACCGGTAGAAGTGGGTTGGGACTGGCGGACAAACCCGACCTGGTCCGCGTGCGTTTCCTAGATCCCGCACTAGCCCCCGGCGGACTGGCGGATGTAGCTGCACCCGTCACTGAGTTGGCCGCCATGGACCTGTGCCCTGAGGTCATCTATGTGTTTGAGAACCTGGAGTCCGTGCTGGCCATGCCCTCTCTAAGCGGTGCTGTGGTGATCCATGGCTCCGGCTACGCCGTGGACCGCCTGGCCCGCATCCCGTGGGTCCGCAACATTGGAGTGGTCTACTGGGGCGACTTGGACAGCCACGGTTTTGGCATTTTGAACCGGTTGCGGGCCCAAGGCATTCCTGTGAGCACTGCTTTAATGGACTTGGACACGTTGGAGGCATTCGAAGACCTCTGGGGGCACGAGCCCAAGCCGACCGTTGGGACCATGCAGCACCTTCTGCCGGAGGAGCTTGCCGTGGTGGAACAGCTGGCGGTACTCGGGAACGTGCGTCTGGAACAGGAACGCATCGACTGGAAGACCGCTTTGGCTGCCCTCATTTCGCCCCGAAGCTAGCAGGCTGCGTTTGCCTAATTCCGTTCAAGCGGTCCCAACGTCTTTGCGCGGCTAGCTGCATCTAGTCGTCATCAGCGCGGACTGGCTAGCCTCAACTAAGGGGTCTGTTCCCGAATGAGCAGCTAACCAGGGTCAAAGCTCCAGCCGGAACACCCACAGCAGCACGTCCTCGCCCGGCACGTACCAGTCCCGCTCCGGCGCCCGGCGGAACCCTAGCGATTCATACAGGCCGTGGGCGCGCTCCATGAACGTGGCACTGGTGATGCTGATTGCCTCGATGCCTGGCAGCTCCCGGGCGTGCTCCACTATCTCCTCCACCACGGCCCGGCCCACGCCGCCGCCTTGGTGTGCGGCGTCCACCGCCAGCATGCGGAATTCCAACTCGCCGTCCTGCGCGATCTCGCTATAGGGCTGGCCGGCAAACGTCAGCGTCACGGCGGCCACGACCTTCCCTGCAGTTTCTGCCACCGACACCTGCGCGTTCTCGGCCCGGTGCTCCACGTCCTCGAGCACGCTCATGTAGGGGTGGTCGGCGGGGAAGTGCCCGGCCCGGAGATAAGCCTCACGGGTGATGCGCCTGACCTCCGGGAAGTCCGCCGCAACGGCGCGGCGGAACAAAAAGTTCATGAGGAAGCGCCCGAAGCAGCGGACTGCTCCACGTAGTGGCGCAGCTGTGCCAAATCCGGCTGCGACGACGGATCGCCCACGGCGTCCGCGCCGACGGCATTGGCCACGGCCAGCGCCCGCGTATAGTCCAGCCCGCTCCCCAGCGCCAGGACCAAAGCGGCGCAAAACGCGTCGCCGGCACCCACCGTGTTCGCCACGGCCACCGAAGCAGACGGCGCCTCGGCCACCTTCCGGCCGTGCTCAAACATCGCGGACCCGTCCTTGCCGTACGTCACCGCCACCAGCTTCGCCTCAGCCAGGGCGGGAATGAGGGCGTACTCGCTCTCGTTGACGATCACCAGGTCGCACCGCTCCAGCAGCTCCGCCGGCAGGTCCATCGCCGGTGCCGCGTTGAGCACATAGAAGCCGGGCGTCTTCCGCGCCGCCTCCAGCACCACGTCCAGGCCGACCTCCAGCTGGCACAGCACCGTCTCCTCCGGGCCGAACTCCACCCCGTCCAGGGACAGGTGCGCGTTGGCGCCCGGGCACACCACAATCTGGTTCTCGCCATCGCGGTCCACCACGATCAGCGCGGTTCCCGTCGGCTGGGGCAGGACGGCCACATCAGCGGTGTCCACGCCAGCGGCAGCCAAAGCCTCCAGCATCCGCTGCCCGGACACGTCCTGGCCGACGGCGCCCACCATCCGGGCACTGCCGCCCAGCCGGGCGGCGGCCGCGGCCTGGTTGGCGCCCTTGCCGCCGGGCTGTTCGGACAGGACAGCGCCGCCGATGGTTTCGCCCGCCGTCGGGAGCCGCTCGGCGGTGGCGATCAGGTCCAGGTTGATGCTGCCGACCACCGTGACGGCAGGACGTGTTGTGTTCATGGGAAAACTCTCTCAGGAGGAGGGCCGGAAGCGGCCGGGCTTTCGGAAAAGTGTAGCGCATGGTTGTACTTGTGAGTCATACATGGTTGTATAACAAACTCGAATCGCCGCGAAAGACGATCCCTTCTGCTCGAACAAAGGAGTTTGATGTGAACACCCCGACCCCCGCCGCAACCGCGCCTCCCGCCGAAGGAGGCGCCGGCGTCGTAATCCCCGATGACGCAACCAGGCTCTCCGGCCGCCGCGCCGCCCTGCTCATCTCCACCCTGCTGCTGGGCGTGCTGTCCTTCCAGCTGAACGCCAGCATGGTCACCCCCGCTCTGCCGCAGATCGCCGCGAGCTTCGGCGAAAGCGCGGACAGCGCCGCCCCCGTCCAGTCCATGTTCTTCCTGGCCGGCGCCATCGCCGGGCCCGTGATCGGCCGGTGGAGCGACTTCATCGGCCGCCGCGCCGCGCTGCTGCTGGTCCTGGGCATCATGGGCGCCGGCACCATCCTCTGCATCGCCGCGCCCACCCTGCCGCTGCTCGTCACCGGCCGGTTCCTGCAGGGCGTCTCCAGCGCCGTGTTCGCGCTCGCCTACATCGTGCTCAGCGAGAACCTGCAGGCCAGGGTCTTCGGCACCTCCGTGGGCCTCATCGCCGCCATCAACGGCGGGATCGGCGGCGTGGACGGCTACGTGGGCGGGCTCATGGCCGAGACCCTCGGCTTCCGGTCCATCTTCGTCGTCGTGCTCGTCCTCACCGCCATCGCCGCTTTCTGCATTTTCCGCCTGGTGCCCGCCGGCCGTCCCGCTGGGCTGCGCGGCGCCATGGACTGGTGGGGCGCCGGTTCCCTCTCGCTGTTCCTGGTGTTCCTGACGTACTTCGTGTCCGACGGTTCGGCCGCCGGCTGGACGTCGCCCACCGCCCTGGCCCTGCTGGCCGGCACCGTTTTGTCCTTCACGGGATTCTGGTTCATCGAGAAGCGCCGCAGCCACCCGCTCATCGCCGTGCACCACCTGCGCTCCCGCCAGGTTGGCCGGTCATCGCCACCACCGTCCTCACCCTCGCCGGCATCTTCGCGGTCATCAACTTCACCGTGGTGCTGCTGAGCCAGGATTCCGACGGCGGCTTCGGGCTTTCCGCCTCCATCTCGGCGTTGCTGTTCCTCACCCCGGCCGCGCTGATTGGCGTCTTCGCCGCGCCTCTGGCCGGGTGGCTGGCGGACCGGCGCGGGTGGATCCGCATTCTGCGGTTGGGGACTTCGTTGAGCCTGGTGTGCGCCGTGGTCGCTGCGGCGTTTTCCACTTCGCCTGTTGCCGTGTTGGTTGCTGTTGCCTGCCTGGGCATCTTCTACAACGGGTTCTTCCTGACTGCCATCAACGGGCTCTCCGTGCTGCTCTCACCGAAGGAGGCCCCGGCGGCCTTGCCCGGCATCAACGGTGCGTCGTTCGGGATCGGAGCGAGCCTCGGCGTCGTGCTCGTGGCGTCGTTCGCCGCCTTTGGTACTTCTGCGGGCTACGCCACCGCCCTCTGGATCTCGGTGGGCATCACCGCCGCCGCGTTCATCGTCAGCCTCTTCGTCGCCGCCCCCAAGGGCGAGACGGTCTAACCCCTCTACCTGTTTCGAAGGAACCTATTGTGACTGCCCCCGTTTACCTGGACTGCGACACCGGCATCGACGACGCCCTCGCCCTGGCCTACCTGCTCGCCTCCCCACTTGCTTCTGTGGTGGGCATCGGGACGGTCAGCGGGAATGTCAGTGCCGCGGTTGGTGCCCGGAATACCCTTGATCTGCTTTCGTTGGCCGGGGAAGCTTCCGTGCCCGTGGCCGTTGGCGCGCACGATCCCCTGGCTGGCTCGTTTGGCGGCGGGTCGCCGTGGGTGCACGGGGAGAACGGTGTTGGGGAGGTTGTGCTGGCGCCTGCTGCTGCTTCTGTTGTCCCGGAGTCCGCGGCCGAGATGTTGGTGCGGCTGGCGCGTAGTTATCCCGGGGCGTTGCGGGTGGTGGCGATCGGGCCGCTGACCAACCTTGCCGAGGCGTTGAAGCTTGACCCCTCGCTGCCTTCCCTGGTCCAGTCCGTGACGGTGATGGGCGGGGCCGCGCTGGCACCGGGGAACATCACGCCCGTGGCCGAGGCCAACATCTGGCACGACCCCGAGGCGGCCGCCCTGGTGCTGGCCGCCGACTGGGACGTGACCCTGGTGCCGCTGGACGTGACCATGGCGTCGGTGCTGGAGGAGCCGCACCGGCAGACCCTGCTGGCCTCCCCGGCGCCGGTGCCGCGGGCGCTGGGGGAGATGCTGGGCTACTACTTCCGCTTCTACGAGGGCATCTACGGCCGGCCCTGCTCCGCGATGCACGATCCGCTGGCGGCGGCGCTCGCCGTCGGTGCTGTTCGTGCTGCGGTGGCGCCCGTGGTGCGGGCCGCCGTCGACACCTCCGACGGGCCCGGCCGCGGGCAGACGGTGTGCGACATGCGCGGCGTGTACGCCGGGTATCCGGAGGTGAAGGGCGCGCGGTGCCGCGTGGTCCTGTCCCTGGAGGAGGAGTTCGCCCCGCACCTGGTGGAGACGCTGCTGGGCCACTTCTCGGTGGTTGAGCCTGTCGAAACCACGACGGCTGCACTCGCCGAAGCAGGTTCACTCGCCTGATCCGGGTGGCGGGACCATGGCCTCTACACCTCGGGACCACGCTCCGCGAGACTGGCGGAAGGACCACGGGAAGCAGGGAGGTGGCGGGCCGTGGATCGCTGGGACTTGGGAATCGCCGGACTGGGACTGCTCGCGACCATGTCAGTGGCCTTCGGCCTGGTGACCCACGTGATCGTGGGCAAAAGGGTGTCGCGCTGGCTGTGGATCTATGCGGCGGCCGGGTACTTTGTGGCGGGCATTCTGGTCAGTGAAGTTTGGTTCGGTTGGGCGACGGAGGAGGAGCTCCAGCCGAATATCGACGGCCTGTCCTTCGACGAAGTGCAGCTGGTGACCCTCGCCGGCCTCATCGCAGCCGTAACCGCCAGGATCGTGCTGCGGAAGAGGGCACGCAAAGGCGTTCGGCAGGCCCCGCCACCGGGCGCCGCACACTGAACCAGCAGCACATTAGGCCGAAGTTTGGGCGTGCCGGGTCTAAACGCTCTGGGACCCGGACGACAGCCGCTGCCCCTCGGGCCGTCCCTCGGCGGAGGCCCAGTGCCGGCGCAGCGCCTCCGCCAGCCGCCCGGGCTCCGGCCGGTGCGGCGGGTCGAAGTGGTGGCGCCGGGGAAAAACCTCCAGGTGGAAGTCGGGAAAGAAGACCCGGGCCAGCCGGGCCGCCACCTCGCCAAAATCATCCGGATGGCTAAGGCCGCCGAGGGCGAAGAACACCGGCTTGCTGAAGGCGGCAAGCCGGGACCTGTCTAGGTCGTAGTCCTTGAAGGTCTGCATAAAGGCCTTGATTCCGGCCGGCCGCTTGGCCATCCACGGCGGTGGGGGACCCGCCTCCGGCGGCGGCAGGACGACGTCGGGCCTGACCTGAAGCCTCATGAACGCAGGCATGTACTGCTCCGGCGGGAGGGCGTCCAGCTCCCCGAACTTCTTCCAATGCTCCGCGTAGGCGCGGCTCCAATCCCAGTTCCCTGCCCACGCCGGCTCCAGCAAGGCCAGGCTCTGCAGCCGGGCCGGGTGCTTGGCAGCGAACGCCAGGGCCGCCCCGCCACCACCGGAATAGCCCAGGATATGGAAGGTCTCCCAGCCCAAGGCGTCAGCTTCCCTCAGGACTCCGTCCCCCTCGGTGTCCAGGCTCCATCCCGGGGGTACGGCATCGCCCTTGTACAGCTCCAGATCCTTGGCAACGGCATGCACGCCCGGGCCCAGCGCCTCAATCAGGCGCTTGTAGGCAAGCTCCGCGGGGAGCACTGAACCAGGAGGCAGGATGACCCGAATCGGTTCCATGCAAGAACCATACGCCGGTGCGGGTGGGGAAGCTGCTGGCCATTTTGAAGGCACGACGGCGGCACTCGCCCCAGCAGGTTCCGCCGGCTGACGCCGGGCAGCGCTGACTAATGCTGGTCGCGTGGCCGGGTGAACGCGGGCAAGGCGGCGGGGTGCGTGGCGCCCTTGGTTTGGGCTGCTTTCAGAACTGGAACTGCTGCATCACGGAGAGGTGCCCGGCCCGCGCGGCGACGAGGCACTTGGCCAGGTAGAAGGGCCGGTTGCCGTGCCGGACGTACTGGGTCAGCACCAGGACCGGGTCCGTCGGACGCAGGTCTAGCAGCTTCGCGCGGCTGGGGCCCACCTGGCTGAGGCTGATCTGGCACTCACCCGGGCCGGCCAACCGGCCCAGCTGGTTGTTCAGCGTGGCAAGCAGGGTGCTGCCGCCGTCGTCCTTGATCTCAAGGGGCGCGGCGGGGCCCTTGCCGAAGCTGACCGGCTGGGCCGCGACGTTCTCCTGCAGGTGGGCGATGGCCTCGCCGTCGCGGATCAGGTCCGATTCCCACAGCCAGCAGTCGGTTCCGGGCTCCACGCCGATGCCGGGGGCGACGAATTCCGACGCGGCCTGGCGGATGGTTTGGGTGCGTTTGACCTCGAGCGTCTGGCCGGGGCCGGCGAGGACCTCCTCGAACGGGCGGATGCGTTCGATGCCGATGCGGGGGAGCGTGTCCGAGACGAAGCGTCCGACGCCGCGCCGCGCCCTGATCAGCCCGTCCTCCTCGAGGAGCATGAGGGCTTCGCGGACCACGGTACGGCTGACTTTCATGTCCGCGCCCAGTTCGGTTTCGGTGGGGATCATGGAACCGGGCGTGAGGAGGCCGTTGCGGATGGCCTCGGCAATGCGCGAGTACACCGCCACGCGTAGGGGCGAACCGGGCTGGGCGGCCACCGGCTGGGACAGGAACCGGGCGGCGTCCTGGTGCACGTTTAGCCTCGCTCTTTTCTTGGGTCTTTGGGGTCTCCAGCCTAGAACACGTTGCACCTGTTTGTTGGACAAGCGACGGGGTGCAGGCGTGGGCATTCCTCTTCCTTCGTGCCGGAGAGCCGTTGTAGTGTCATGGCGTGATCGAGCCCAGTACTCCCCAGGACGCCGTGGCGGTGGCGGAGCACTACGACGACCTCGATCCCATCTATCGCCAAGTGTGGGGTGACCATGTCCATCACGGGCTGTGGGTTACGGGGCGCGAGACGTCTGGTGAAGCCGTCGAGGCGCTGGTCGATGCCGTCGGAGACCGGCTGAACCTTATGCCCGGCCAGGTGTGCGTTGACATCGGCTGCGGCTACGGCTCCACCGCACGGCGGCTCGCGGCGACACGAGGGGTCCGCGTCACCGGCATCACGCTTTCCGGCGAGCAGGCCCACTACGCCGCCGTGCATCCTGTTCCGGACGTGGATATTCAGGTCGGCGACTGGCTCACCAATGGGCTGCCCGAGGCCTCGGCCGAGGCTGCGTGGGCGATCGAGTCGAGCGAGCACATGGTGGACAAGCCCAGGTTCTTCGCGGAGGCGCACCGCGTGCTGGTCCCGGGCGGCCGCTTCGTCACCTGCGCATGGCTCGCCGAGACCGACACCGGCCGGTGGAAGGTCCGCCACCTGCTCGAGCCGATCTGCCGCGAAGGGCGCCTGCCCTCCATGGGCACCCGCGAGGAGTACGAGGAGATGGCAACGGCGGCAGGCTTTACGGTCACAGGCTATGAGGATGTCAGCAGCCGCGTTGCCCGGACGTGGATGATCTGCGCTGGCCGGCTTGTGAAGGCCATGCTCCTCGATCCCAAGACACGCCGCCTCGCCCTTGGCGCACGCCATCGTAACTCCATCCTCAGCATTCCCCGCCTCATCGTGGCCTACCGCACCGGCGCCATGCGCTACGGAATCTTCACGCTGACGAAGGCTATGGAGACCGCGATTTAGGACAGCGGCTGACGTTCGCCCACGCTGACGGAGGACGACGGCGGCAGGTACTCCCGCCGTCGCCGTTCCATCCGGCGCTGCTGGCCGGGAGACGGGATGCTGCCGCGCTTGGCGCGGTTGCACCTGGCGCAGGCGGCAACGAAGTTCTGCAGACTGGTGGAGCCGCCCTTGGACCACGGATAAAAGTGGTCGCCATGCTCCGCCGGACGGCCACAGCGACGACCGAAGCCGGCTTCCAGCTCGCACAGGCCGTTAGCCCGTGCCATCCCTTCGCGGCGCTGCTGGCGGGTGAAGCGGCGTACCGGGTCCCGGCGTCGCACATCCTGCCTGGTAATGACGGCTGCGGCGATGCCAAGCACGACTACGACCACAAGGGGGAACGCGGCAGCAGAGACAACTCGGTCAAACATGCCGCGCATCACCTCACCGGCGGCGGATGGCCCCGCTCCGGAAACCGGAGCTGCCCTTGCCATGACAGCCCTCATCACCGAGGCGGCGAGCCATAACAGCACCGCCGAGTACGCCAAACGAAGCCCTTGCCGGGTCCAATAGATGCGGCCGAGTTCCGGCATTGATCCCCCAATTACTATTCGCGCGGCGTCCATGCTCCCGAATGCCCAGGAAAGCCTATAGTCCGAGTGCAGGCCGAAGCCCCAGGTTCAGCTCAGTTTTTGCCGAGCTTCCGCGCCGGGCCATGGCTGGCCACCGGCTGTGGCCGACCGCCGTCGTCCGTGCTCCGGCTGCTGATTCATCGAATAGACGTACGTCACCACCAGGTGCAAGGGTGGTCGGATGGATGCCGACATCAACTTCTACTTTGACCCCGTCTGCCCCTTCGCCTGGATGACGAGCAAGTGGGTGCGGCAGGTGCAGGCGCAGCGCGACTACACCGTGGACTGGCGGTTCATCTCGCTGCGGCTGATCAACTCCAATGTGGACTACGACGCGCAATTCCCGCCGGAGTACGAGGCCGGGCACACCGCCGGGCTCCGGCTTCTGCGGGTGGCGGCGCAGGCCCGCGCGGAGCATGGCCGCGAGTCGATAGCCAGGCTCTATGAGGCGTTCGGCAAACACATCTTCGACACCGCCCCGGACCCGGCCGAACAGCGCACCGAGGGCGAAATCCGTGAGCGGCGCGGAACACGTGAGTTCGTGGAGCCGATCCTCGCCGACGCAGGCTTGCCCCTGGCACTGGCGGAGGCTCTCGACGACGAGTCCTGGGACCGCGAGATCCGCCAGGAGACGGATGAGGCACTGGCGCTGACGGGCAAGGACGTGGGCACGCCCATCATCCACTTCGAGCCACCGGCCGGGGTGGCCTTCTTCGGTCCGGTGATCAGCCGGCTGCCGGACGACGACTCCGCCGCCGAGCTGTGGGACCACGTGGTGGGACTGGCGCGCTTCCCCGGGTTTGCCGAACTCAAGCGGAGCCTTCGCGAGCAGCCGCAGCTTGCTGCCTTCGGCGTCGATGCCGATACCGTCGGCCAGCAGGAGGACTGGCACGGCGGCAGCCGGCGGCAGAAGAAGTGACGTCAATAGAGGATGGATCGATGAAGACAAACACCGGCCAACACCAGGAACCCGTCACGGTCCAGGTCTCAGCCGAGACGCTCTACGACCTGGTCTCCGATGTCACCCGCACCGGCGAGTGGAGCCCGGTCTGTACATCGTGCTGGTGGGACGACGAGGCCAGCGCGGGCCAGCCCGGCGCCTGGTTCACCGGCCACAACGAGATCCCGGGGCGGACCTGGGAGACCCGGTCGCTGGTGGTGGCTGCCGAGCGCGGCCGCGAGTTCGCCTGGGTGGTGGGCGGCCGCTTTGTCCGTTGGGGTTTCACTCTGACCCCGGCAGATAATGGGACGAGGCTGACCGAGTCGTGGGAGTTCCTGCCCGAAGGGATCGCGATGTTCAGGGAGAAATACGGCGATGAGGCCGACGCCCAGATCGCCGAGCGCACCCAGCAGGCCCTCGACGGCATCCCGAAAACGCTCGCCGCGATCAAGCGGATTGCCGAGTCCGCAGACGCCAACGGGGACGGGGCGCGCCTAGGCACGGACCCGCCGTCGTCCGTCCCGGTGATTGGACGCGCCGGTGATTGGACCCGCCGTTCGGCGGCCCTGAAACAAGCCTGACTTTTGGCCCTTGTCTGTGCCCCGGCGAAGCTTCATTACTAAGGGAGGGGTGGATTCCCGCCGCCCCATCGACGCCCTGAGGGAGAAAGACCATGTTCGCCAGAATCAGCACCTACAAGACCGGCCCCGACACCCGCAGGGATAACCCCCGCGACGACGTCGTGAACAGCGTGCTCCAGCTCCCGGGATGCAAAGGCGTCTACTACCTGAACGGGAAGGACACGGACAACGCCCTGTCCATCACGCTTTGGGACACAGAGGAATCGATGATGGCCAGTCGGCAGGCAGCCAGCAGGATCCGGGAGGAAAGCAGCCAGGCGGACAGGACCCAAATCGTCTCGGTGGAGGAATTCGAAGTTACCGCCAGCAGCCTTAAGGCTTGAGCCGCCGTCGTCCTTTCTGCCGTGCCTGGGTCGACCCGCCGGGCAGGCGCGGCCCTAGGGAAACCGCATGCAACAATGACGCCATGACTCACGAGCAGCCTCAATTCCTTGCGCCGGAACTGGACAGCGCCGACCTTCCCGCATTCGAAGCCGCCTATAACGCCGCGCAAAAAGGCCTGGCCGAAGGCGGCATCCCCATCGGGGCCTCGATCGCGCGGGGCGGCGTGGTGATTGCGAGCGGACACAACGAACGGGTCCAGAACGCGGATCCGATCGCGCACGGGGAAATGTCCGCACTCCGCATCGCCGGCCGGCAGAGGAGCTACCGGGACACCACGCTGTACACCACCCTGGCACCGTGTGCCATGTGCGCCGGAACCATCATTCAGTTCAAGATCCCCCGCGTGGTGGTGGGGGAGGCGAGGACGTTCGACGGCGAACTGGAGCTTTTGCGGTCACGCGGGGTTGAGGTGGTGGTGCTGGATGATCAGCGTTGCGTGGACATGATGGCTGCGTTCCAGGCGGACAAGCCGGAGCTGTGGGCGGAGGACATCGCCGAGTAGCGCCGGTCCAGTGCTGCTGTGACGCTTAGGGGCGCACCGGTGTGGCGGCCTCGTTACCCAGCACCGTGGTCCACGGGCTGGCAGTCCACGATGTCACCACGCCGTTGATGACGTAGGGGTCTGCGGCTGCGAAGGCTTTTGCAGCCTCGAGCGGGTTCTCGCCGGTGAAGATCAGCAGCCCTTTGAAGGGTCCTTCGCCGATTGCACCGCCGAGCAGGAGCTCGCCGCGTTCGACTGCTTCCCACCCCGCCCTGAGGTGGTCCGCGCGGTACTGCCCGCGGCTTTCGAGGTAGTCGTCCGCGTAGGTGTATTCAAGTACGGCGTGCATGCGTGTCTCCAGTCCGGTTAGTGGTTTCGTTCGGTGTAAAAGCAGCGTACCCAGCAGGAGTTGGCACGCACCACAGCCACCTTACGCTGCATCCCCGCATTCCAATGGAGTCCGCTGGAAGAACACATTAAAACGACAAGCCGCTCCCGATTGTCCGGAAGCGGCTTGCCCCAAAGATGAACTTTAAGGTGCCAGTAAGGCGCAGACGTCCACCACTTGGCCTGGTCCCGAGAACAGTCTTCCTTCCCCTCCAGTTGGGGTGAGGGCGTAATTGACGTTTCCTGTCGTGTAGTAAAGCCCTTCCTCATGCTGGCCCTTTACCTTGGGAACGATGAGGAGATTCTTCCCTACCGAGACGACCTCCTTGCTGCCGTCGGCCAAGGTCTGTGTGTGGGTCGTACCGGTGATCAGGTACGTCAGGGTCTTGCCGTTGGCGCTCAACGTAATGGTCATACCCGGCGAGATCGCTATGACCCCGCCGTTCCCTTGGGATATCTCTTTCGATTTACCAGTCAGTTGGGCCGTCACCTCGAAGCCGGGACAGTCGGTTCCGAAGAAGTCCTGGATAACGAAGGGGTCGGTGGGATTTGGTGTGGGTGGTGCGGCAGCAGCGGGGCCGGCTATTCCGGCGAGTGCTGCTGTTGCTGCGACGGTAACGGGCATGGCGATGCGAGTGAGCCAGTTCTTCATTGAAGTACTCCGTTGTAGCTTTTGAATAGTTCCCCAAACGGGACAAGTCCCTGACTGCAAGGACTTGGAGTTTATGTAGGGGTTTCAAAGCCATCACGAGTAATTGATACTCACATTTGATAGTTAGGGGTTACCCGCGTATTTTTCCCTAATTCGTAGTGCGCTCTCCGAAAACTAGGGCGCAACCGCCGCCACCTCAACCTGTACCCCCGCGTCCCGGAACTTTTGCACCTGGGCGGGGTCGGCGCCGTCGTCCGTCACCAGGGTCCAGGGGAGCGCCAGGCGGGCCCACGCGTGGAACGGCCGAAGCCCCAACTTTGACGAGTCCGCCAGGACATAGACGCCGCGGCCGCGCCGGGCCATGAGCTCCTTGAGCCGGGTCTGGGCGTGGTCGGCCTCGCAGATGCCGTCCTCGGCGGTGACGGCGTCGGCGCCCAGGAACACCCGGTCAAAGCTCATCCGCTCCAGTGCCGCCTCGGCCAGCGGCCCCACGAAACTCTGCGACACACCGCGGAGCCGGCCGCCTAGGCAGTCCACCTCGATGCCCTCGGAATCGGCCAGCTCCTGCAGGGTATTCAGACCAGGCGTCGTCACGGACAGCCGATCAAACCCCCGCAGCTCGTGCGCCAGGGCACCCGCCGTGGAACCGGCGTCGAGCAGGATGCTCTCCCCGGGCTGGATCACCGACGCCGCCCACCGGGCGATCGCATGCTTCTGCTCGAACGCTTCCCCGGTGCGCTGCCGCAGCGACGCCTCCGGGTGCGCGCCCATGGCCATCGCCCCGCCGTACGTCCGCGCCAGCCGGCCCTGCGAATTCAGCAGCGCCAGGTCCCGCCGGATGGTGGAGGCCGTCACCTCGAACTTGGCGGAGAGTTCTTCCACGGAGGCCAGGCCGGTGGTCACGGCAAGGTGGTAGATCTCCTCGCGCCGCGCGTTTGCGCTGAGCATTCCCGGTCTCCTTCCCGTGGGCATGGCGGTGGCAGTGCTACCCATGCTAGTTCCGGCCCCCAAGCAAACCCGTGACCTACACGGCCACGGACGGCCGGGTGGCCATCTCCGCCGCCTGGTGCAGCGCCTCCACCATGGACCGGGAATCGGCGATGGCCTTGCCGGCAATGTCGAACGCGGTGCCATGGTCCACGGACGTGCGGATCACGGGCAGGCCCACCGTGATGTTCACGCCGGCCTCGATGCCCAGCACCTTCACCGGCCCGTGCCCCTGGTCGTGGTACATGGCCACCACCAGGTCGTAATCGCCCCGGCCGGCCAGGAAGAACAGCGTGTCCGCCGGCAGCGGGCCCACCGCGTTGATCCCGTCCGCCTGCGCCGCCTTCACGCCCGGCTCGATCTTCTCCGCTTCCTCGCCCTGCCCGAACAGCCCGTTCTCGCCCGCGTGCGGGTTGATGGCGCACACCCCGATCTTCGGGTTGGGGATGCCCGCCCGCACCAGCGCCTCATGGCCGCGGCGGATGGTCCGCTCCACCAGGTCCGGGTTGATCTTCCGGATCGCGTCCATCAGTCCGATGTGCGTGGTCACGTGGATCACCCGGATCTTGGGCGTGGACAGCATCATGGACACTTCGTCGGTGCCCGTCAGGTGCGCGAGCAGCTCGGTGTGCCCGGGGAAGATGTGCCCCGCGGCGTGCAGCGCCTCCTTGTTCAGCGGCGCGGTGCAGATGGCCTGCACCTTCCCGGCCATCGCCAGCTCGCTGGCCACCCGGATGTACTCGTAGGCGGCGTGCCCGGCCACGGGGGAGAGCTGCCCCCACGGCAGGTCCTCCGGCAGCAGCGCCAGGTCGATCACGTTCACCCGGCCCGGCGAGAACACCGCGTCCTCCACGTCCTCGATCGCCCGGATGTCCGCGTCGATCCCCAGGATGTCCGCAGCCTGCCGCAGCCGCAGCGCATCACCGATCACCACGGGCCGGCACTCGGCGTTGCTCTGCGGATCCAGCACCGCGGCCACCACCACCTCCGGGCCCACCCCGGCGCCGTCGCCCATGGTCACGGCCACGTAGGGGAGTGGCTGGTTGGTTGCTGAGTCAGTCATTGTTGCTCCAGATTCTTCGGAAGTCGTGCGGGGAAGGGTGGGGGCGGGAGCCGGTGCGGCGTGGCCGCGGCGCTCCCGGATTTCGTCATACAGCTGCAGGAGGGCCAGGTCATCGCCGAAGCTGCCGGGCTTGGTGCCCACCAGCGTCCCGTCGTCGGCCCGGCTCAGCACGGCCCCGTGCTGCACCGCTGCGAGCGGCACCAGGCTGGAGCGGCCGACGGCGTCCAGGACTTCCCGCGCCGTCTCACCGCCGGTGAGGATCAGGTCAGCCGGGGCGGCCTTCGCGGCCTGCTTGGCGAAGGTGGACAGGGCCTGCACAATGGTCAGGGCTTTCGCGGGGTCCACCTTGGCGGCGGCCAGGGTGACGGCCACGTTCCGGCCGGCCCTGAGCGCCTCCGTGGTTTCCTCGAGCTGCGTCGCATAGGCGCCGGAAGCACCTGCATACAGGGGATGGAGCCGGACCACTTCAAAGCCGCGCGCCTCAAGCTTGGCCAGCTGCGCCTGCGCAGTCCTGGAAGCGGAGCCGACGACGGCGAGCACCGGCCGTGCGGCATCCAGCGGTTCCGCGGTGGTTCCGCCAGCCGTTGCCACAACTTGCGCATTCCGCGCAAGTTGAGCTCCGAGGCGCCGCGCCAGGACATCAGCCGCCCCGCCGGTTCCCACCAGCACGATGCGGCGGCCGCCGGCCTGGAAGTCCAGCTCCAGGAGCGCGTCGACCACGTGCTCCAGGTCCGCGGTGGTTTCACCGTCGGCCACCACCAGCGCGGGCCGGCCGTCCAGCAGTGCGGACAGGCGGGACAGCACTCTGCTTGACCGCACCGCCATCAGGTCCAGGGACTGCACGGTCTCCGGGTCCTCCGGGCGGAGCAGCGACGGTACGTCCGCCGGCGGGGCCGAGGCCTCCGCCTGCCACAGGTCCGTTTCCGCCAGGGGAGAGCCGGCAACGCAAGGACGGCCGGCGCGCACTGTGCGCTGCAGCTGGGGGAGTGCCCCGGCAACTACAACGTGGAAGCCGAGGCCCGCCAGCGCGGCGGTCTCAGCGCTGATGTTGCCGCGCCACAGGGAGTCCATCTTCTTGAACATCACGTGAGCGCCCACGGCGTCGGTACTGGAGAAGGCATCCTCGACCAGTGCCCCGGCCGAGGCCGCCGACAGTCCCCGGGTGTGGGTATCAGCGACCACTACGTCGGTGGCCTGCGCCGCACAGGAGGCGCCGCCGTCGTGCGTTCCCGCAGCAGTACCCGTGCCCAAGAGGAGCTGCGCGGACAGTCCGTGCTCCACAAAGCAGTAGCCAACCTCGGCGGCGCCGGAGAAATCGTCGGCCTGCACAAATACGGAAGCCACGTTGCTCCTCTCGCTCGGTAGTCGGCTGGAATCCCGCGGCAAGTGCGGGAAGCTTTCCAACATCATGACACGATTGCGCGAATCACGCTAGAGGGGTTGCGCGAATTGCGCAGGAGTGGCAAAGTGATGGACACAACATTCGGCGCAGCCACTCCGGCCGCCCGCCACCCCAACCTACCGAGAGGTCAACGATGACCGTTCTTCCTCAAGGAAGTGAGATTTCCCGCCGCCGCCTGCTGCAGTTCGGCGCGGCCGCCGGGTTCTTGCTGGGCACCGGAAGCCTGGCCGGCTGCGCCGGACCCACCGGCCTCCCGGGCCCCAGCACCCTGACCCTGGCCCTCAACCGCTCACTGGTCAGCCTGGACAACAAGCTCAACCAGTTCGACGCCGCCGTCACCGTGCAGCGCTCCGTCCGCCAGGGACTCACCGCCATCGGACCCGAAACCAAGCCCGTCCTGGTCCTGGCCGAACGCTTCGAAATGACCGGCCCCACCGAATGGACCGTCCGCCTCCGCGAGGGCATCCGCTACTCGGACAACAGCCCCGTGAAGATCGACGACGTAGCCACCGCCCTGAAGATGTACAAGCAGGTGCAGGGCTCGTTCGTGGCCGGCTTCTTCCCCGAATTCCCCGAGGTTGTCCCCGTGGACGAGCGCACCTTCAGGATGGTCACCAAGAAGCCCGTCCCCATCCTGGACTCGCTCATGAGCATGATCCTGATAACCCCGGCCGCGCAGAACAAGCCGGAGGAACTGCAGGAAGGCCTGGGCACCGGCCCCTACATGGTCACCAAGTACAACCGCGGCGCCGGCACCTACAGCCTGGAACGCAACAAGAACTACTGGGGCCCCGCACCGCACATCGACAACGTGGAAGTCCGGTTCCTCCCCGAGGAATCCAGCCGCGTCATCGCCCTGCGCAGCGGCGAGGTGGACGTCATCGACTCCATCACCCCGGACTCCCGCTCGCAGCTCGCGGGACTTCCCGGCGTCACGCTCCAGGAAGCGTCCAGCCTCCGCCTGAACCAGATCTTCTTCAACTTCCGCAAGCCCGCCGGCCACCCGCTGGCCGATCCGCGCGTGCGCCAGGCCCTCAGCATGGCCATCGACGGCAAGTCCCTGGTCAAGGACGTGCTGGTGGACTCGGTCACCCAGGCCGAAGGTGTCACCCCGTCCAGCCTCACCGGATACCACAAGACCGGCGAGTACGTTTACGATCCCGAAAAGGCCAAGTCCACCCTCGCCGAACTCGGCGTCAAGGACCTGACCATCAAGATCATCTGGGAAACCGGCGAGTTCGCCTCCGACACCTCCGTGATGGAAGCCCTGGTGGAAATGTTCGCCAAGATCGGCGTCAAGGCCGAGCTGCAGCAGTTCGAACCCGGCGGCAACATCATGGCCTGGCGCCAGGGCAAACAGGGCGACTGGGACCTGCTGGCCAACGGCTACCCCAGCCCCACCGGCCTGGCCATCACCATGCTGCAGGGCATGTACGCGGGCACCCCCGAAAAGGAAGCCACCCGCGACACCTACCAGGGCTACGTGATTCCCGAGGTGGCCGCCAAGATCCAGGCAGCGTCCGCCGAAGCGGACCCGGTCCGAAGGACGCAACTGCTGAACGACGCCCAACAGGCGGTCTGGGACACCTGGCCCTGCGCCTGGGCGTTTGTCCCCAAGTCCGTCCTGGCCCACCGGAACCGGGTGTCCGGGATCAACCTGGCACCCACCAACTCCTACCCCCTCGTTGATGTCCGGCTGGAGGCCTAAGCCATGACGAACTACATCCTCAAACGCGTGGGACAGGGCCTGCTGACCGTGTTCCTTACGGTGTCCACCGTGTTCATCCTCATCCGCATGGCCCCGGGCGACCCCGCCGTCTCCTACGCCGGGCCCCTGGCCACCACCGAACAGCTCGCCAAGGTGCGCGAACAGTTCGGCCTGGACAAGCCCCTGCTGGAGCAGTACTGGATCTTCCTCCAGCAGCTGTTCACCGGCAACCTGGGCCAGTCCTACTCCTTCCAGGCCCCCGCCATGCAGGTGGTCTTCGAACGGCTGCCCTACACCCTGACCCTGGCAACCTCGGCAATCCTGCTGACCGCCGTCGTCGCCATCCCGCTGGGTGTGTGGATGGCCCGCCGCCCGGACACCGGCCGCGAATTCGGCGTCAACGTGCTCACCATCGCCGGGCAGTCCATGCCCGACTTCTGGACCGGCATCATGCTGCTCACCGGCTTCGCCGTGCTGATCCCCATCTTCCCGGCCTCCGGCTTCGCCACCTGGGGCGGCCTGGTCCTGCCCACGGTCACCATCGCCATCCTGCAGATCGCCCTGATCTCCCGCATGGTCCGGCGCGAAATGACCGCCAACTTCGCCGCCCCGTACCTCACGGTGGCCCGCTCCCGCGGCGTCCGCAACTCCGTCCTCACCTGGCGCTACGCCATGGGCAACTCCGCCATCCCCGTCTTCACCGCCCTGGGCACCCGGTTCGCCGCGATGCTCAACGGCGTGGTGGTGGTGGAAGTGGTGTTCGCCTGGCCCGGCGTCGGCTCCCTGATCGTGCGGGCCCTCGAAACCCGCGACTACCCCCTCATCCAGGCAACCGTCCTCATCACCGCGCTGCTGGCCGTGGCAGTCCAGCTGCTCATCGACCTCGCCTACCCGCTCCTTGATCCCCGCGTTCGTCTTGGAAAGGCGGCCACAGCATGAGCCTCGACACCGCAACCCCCGCAGCGTCTTCCGGCGCGCAAGCAAAGCAGCCCAGCCCCTCCGCCGTCACCAAGGCGGACATCGCCAAGGCAGGCGCCACCCGCCGCCGCAAAGCAGCCCAGTGGAAGCTGATCGTCGGCACCATCTGCACCCTGCTGGTGATCATCCCGATCATCCTGGCCAACGTGCTCCCGCTGCCGGACGCCAACTTCCAGGACCTCGCCGCCCGGCGCCTGCCGCCGCTTACCGACGGGCACCTGTTCGGCACCGACCAGCTGGGCCGCGACCTGCTCTCCCGCGTGCTGCACGGCGGCCAGGTCTCGCTGACCATCGGCCTGCTGGCCGTCCTGGTCTCCGGCGCCATCGGCGTCATCCTGGGCTCCGCCGCCGGCTACTTCGGCGGCTGGGTGGACACCATCATCTCCCGCCTCCTCGAAGCCCAGATGTCCCTGCCGCTGCTGATGATGCTGCTGCTGGTGGTGGCCCTTTTCGGCCCGTCCATCCCCGTCATCACCTTCGTGATCGCCATCGCCCAATGGCCCGAAGTTGCCCGCCTCACCCGCTCCATGGTGCTGGTGGAACGCGAAAAGCCGTACGTCTCCGCCGCCCGGATCCTGGGCCTGCACCGCATCCAGATTCTGATCCAGCACATCATCCCCAACGTCATCAAGCAGGCAACCCTGGTGGTGCTGCTCCTGCTGGCCCAGGCCGTGCTGCTCGAATCCGCGCTGTCCTTCCTGGGCGCCGGCCCGCAGCGGCCCTTCGCCACCTGGGGCCGCATCATCTCCGACGGCCAGGCCTACATCACTACCTCCTGGTGGATGGTCACCCTGCCCGGCCTGGTGATCGTGCTCATGGTGGTGGGCGTCAACCTGCTGGGCGACGGCCTCCGCGACCGTCCCCGCCGCAAGAAGAAGGGTGCCTGACATGTCTGCTTCCCCCACATTCACCGAGCAGCCGCTGCTGGAGGTCCGCGACTTCCAGGTGGAGCTGATCACCGACGCCGGCATCATCCGGGCCGTTAACTCCGTCAGCTTCAGCATCCACCGGGGCGAAACGGTCACCATCATCGGCGAGTCAGGTTCAGGAAAGTCGACGACGGCGATGGGCATCCTCCGCCTGCTGCCCGAGGACCTGGCGGTGCTGTCCGGCACCGTGCTGATTGACGGCGTCGACATCTCCGCTGACCCCAAAGCCATCGACAAGGTGCGCGGCAAGACCCTGGCGCTGATCCCGCAGGACCCGATGACGGCGCTGAGCCCGGTCCACTCGATCGGCAGCCAGCTGTTCGAGGCAATCCGGATCGCCGGTGCCGCGTCCGCCAAGGACAAGGGCGCGCTGCAGGCCCGGGCCGTGCGGCTGCTGGAACAGGTGCACATCCCCACGCCGGAGAAGCAGCTGAAGAAGTACCCGCACCAGCTCTCCGGCGGCATGCTCCAGCGCGTGCTGATCGCCATCGCGCTGGCCAGCGAGCCGCAGCTGCTCGTGGCGGACGAGCCGACGTCGGCCCTGGACGTCACCGTGCAGGGCGGCATCCTGGACCTGCTGCTGGAACTGCAGGAACAGCGAGGCATCGGCATCCTGATGATCACGCACGACCTCGGCGTGGCCCGGCTCATCTCGGACCGCATCCACGTGATGAAGGACGGCTCGTTCGTGGAATCCGGCGAGGTCCAGCAGATCGTGGACCACCCCGCCACCGAATACACGCAGACCCTGCTGGCCGCCGTACCGGTGCTGGGGCCGTGGGACGAGACGCCCGCAACCACCGGCCGCCGCGCCGCGGGCAATTCCCCAGCCACCCCTGACCCAGCCCTCACCCAGACCGGAGCAAAGCCATGACCGAGCCGTTCCTCGCCGTCGACCACCTGGTGGTGGACTACCACGTCCCCGGCGGCACGTTCCGGGCCGTGGACGACGTCTCCTTCTCTGTGGACAAAGGCAAGACGATCGCCGTCGTGGGTGAATCCGGCTGTGGCAAATCCACCATTGCCAAGGCGCTCATGCGGCTGGTGACCCCCACCAGCGGCTCCATCAACCTGGACGGCACGGACATCGCGTCCATGAGCGAGGCCAAGCTCCGGCCCCTGCGCTCCAAGTTCCAGATGGTGTTCCAGGACCCGTACGGCTCGCTGGACCCGCACATGACCGCACAGGAAATCGTGGCCGAACCCCTCAAGCTGCAGGGCATCCGCTCCAAGGCCGAACGGCACAAGGCGGCCGCCACGCTGATCGACCAGGTGGGCCTGCCCGTCCGGTCCCTGGACAAGCACCCGGGGGAGTTCTCCGGCGGCCAGCGCCAGCGCATCGGGATTGCCCGGGCGCTCGCCTCCAAGCCCGAACTGCTGGTCTGCGACGAAGCCACCAGCGCCCTGGACGTCTCCGTGCAGGCGCAGGTGCTGCGGCTGCTGAAGTCCATCCAGGATGACACCGGCATCACCTACGTGTTCATCTCGCACAACCTTGGTGTGGTGCAGGAGATCAGCGATACCGTCATGGTGATGCAGCGCGGCAAGCTGGTGGAACACGGCACCACCGCGTCCGTCCTGACTGCCCCCAAGGAGGACTACACCCGCAAGCTTCGCCGCGCGGCCCTGGACCCCTCCACCATGACCGGCCTGAAGCCGCGGCACATCGTCCGCTCCCTGGCCCTGTCCAACTCCTGATTCTTCCTGACTCAATGACGAACGCAACCACGAGGAACCAACGCATGAGCACGCAGCCCCAAGGCACCCAGGTGGACGGCCTAAAACTCCCCATCTCCCGGCTGGTCCTGGGAACCATGACCTTCGGCGACACCGCGGACGAGGCCACCGCCGGGCGGATGGTCGAGGAAGCGCTCGCCGCCGGCATCACCACCATCGACACCGCCAACGCCTACGTCGGGGGAGTCACCGAGGAGATGCTCTCCCGGCTTTTGAAGGGAAAGCGCGACGACGTCATCCTGGCTTCCAAAGCCGGCATGCCGCACGCAGACCACGGCTCCAATGCGCCGTTGTCAGCGGCTGGCCTGCGGGCCAGCGTGGAGGGCAGCCTGCGCAGGTTGGGCGTGGACAGCATCGACCTGTTCTACCTGCACCAGCCGGACCGGGCCACCCCGCTTGCCGAAACGCTGTCCACCGTTGCCTCGCTGGTTGAAGAAGGGAAGATCGGCGCGCTGGGCGTGTCCAACTTCGCTGCCTGGCAGATCGCCGACGTCATCCACACCGCGCGTGACGTGGGGGCGCCGCGGCCCGTCGTCGCGCAGCAGCTCTACAACCTGGTGGCCCGCCGGCTGGAGGAGGAATACCTCGAGTTCGCCGCCACCCACAACGTGCACACCATGGTATACAACCCGCTCGGTGGCGGCCTGCTCACCGGCAAGCACAGCTTCGACGCCAAGCCCACCGAGGGCCGCTACGGCGACTCCAAGCTGGCCGCCATGTACACGCAGCGGTACTGGGACAAGCAGCTGTTCGACGCGATCGGCGAGCTCTCCCGCATCGCCTCTGACGCTGGGTTTTCCCTGGCGGAACTGTCCCTGCGCTGGCTCGCCTACCGGGACGGCGTGGGCTCGATGCTGCTGGGCGGGTCCAAGGTGGAACAGCTGCGTGCCAACATCGCCGCCGTGGCCAATGGACCGCTGCCGGCCGACGTCGTGGAAGCCTGCGACGCCGTGGGCACCTCGCTGCGCGGCCCGATGCCCGCCTACAACCGCTGACCGTACTCGTTACCTGAACCGACTGACTGAACCGACACCTGAAGGACCCTGATGACTTCCCAACTGGCCCTCGAATTCGCCCGCAAGATCCGCGCCCGTGAGCAGGCGGTGGGCTACTGGGCGGTGCTGGACGCTCCCGTGGCCACTGAACGCATCGGCCGGCTTGGCTACGACTACGTTGCTTTGGACGCGCAGCACGGCCTGCTGGGCTACTCGGGCGTCCTCAACGGGTTGATGGCCATCGACGCCGGGCACACCGCCGTCGGCATGGTCCGGGTGGAAGCCAACGACTTCACCGCCGTCGGCAAGGCTTTGGACGCCGGGGCGGTGGGTGTCATCGTCCCGCTCATCAACAACGCTGAGGACGCCGCCGCCGCCGTGGCCGCCGCAAAATATCCGCCGCTGGGCGGCCGCTCTTACGGCCCGATGCGCTCTGCCTTGCGGATCGGCCCCGTCCCCGCCGAGGCCAACGCCGCCACCCTGGTGTTCGCCATGATCGAGACGCCCGAGGGGCTGGCCAACGTCAAGGAAATCTGCGCCACGCCCGGCCTGGACGGCATCTACGTCGGCCCCTCCGACCTCTGCATCGCGGTGGGCGGAGCGTTCCCCGGGGATCCCGCCGTCGACGCCGAATTCAACGCCGCGCTGGAAACGGTCGCCGAGGCCGCCGCTTCCGCTGGAATCGCCGCCGGCATCCACACACCCGCCGGGACCGTCGCGGCGCAGCGCCTGAAGCAGGGCTACACGTTCACCACGGTCGCCTCGGACCTGACGCACCTGGAACAGATCGCCAAGTCCCACCTCGACGCCGCCCGCTCCGCTGCCGGAACCAAGGAAGGCCAGTAACCATGACCACCACCACGGACATCTACAGCACCATCACCCCGGACGGGGTGGTCAAGACGGCCGACGGCGCCGACTTCGCCTACCTGCCCGCGCCCACCGTGCAGAGCCATGCCGCCAACCTGCTCACCCTCCCGGACGGCCGGCTGGGCTGCGTCTGGTTCGGCGGCACCCAGGAAGGCGTGCCGGACATCTCCATTTGGTTCTCCACCCTGGAACCTGGCAGCACGCAGTGGTCGGACGCCGTCCAGCTTTCGGACGACTCGACCCGCTCCGAGCAGAACCCTATCCTCTTCACCAACACCGATGGGGCCCTGTGGCTGCTGTACACCGCGCAGAAGGCGGGCAACCAGGACACGGCCGAGGTCCGCCGTCGTATGTCCCTGGACAGCGGCCGCACCTGGGGCGACGTCGAAGCGCTGTTTCCCGCCAACGAGACCGGCGGCGTGTTCGTCCGCCAGCTGCCCGTGGTGCTCCCGTCCGGCCGGCTGATCATCCCCATCTTCCGCTGCATCACCACGCCGGGGGAGAAGTGGGTGGGCAACAGCGACGACAGCGCCGTGATGATCTCTGACGACGCCGGCGCCACCTGGACCGAGCACGTCCTGCCCGGCAGCCTGGGCTGCGTCCACATGAACATCCAGCCCGTGGCCGACGGCTCGCTGCTGGCCCTGTTCCGCAGCCGCTGGGCCGATTCCATCTACGAGTCCCGCTCCACCGACGACGGCTCCACCTGGAGCGAGCCCGTCCCCACCGAGCTGCCCAACAACAACTCGTCCATCCAGTTTGTTGCTTTGACGGACGGCCGCCTGGCCCTGGTCTACAACCACAGCCGGGCGTCGGAGGGCACCGAACGCCGCCTGTCGCTGTACGACGAGATTGACGACGACGGCCTGGCCGACGAACAAGGGCAGGTGGCCGAACCGGACGCCTCCGCTTTCCCCGCGGACGACGGCGTCAAACGCGCCTTCTGGGGCACGCCGCGCTCGCCGATGACCCTGGCCATCTCCGAGGACTCGGGCCGCTCCTGGCCCATCCGCCGCAACCTGGACGTGGGGGACGGGTACTGCCTGTCCAACAACTCCCGCGACGGGCTCAACCGCGAATACTCCTACCCGTCCATCCACCAGGGCCCCGACGGTGCACTGAACATCGCGTACACGTATTTCCGGCAGGCCATCAAGTTCGTCCGGGTTGACCCGCAGTGGGCGTACGAGGGCAGCACCACTCCCGGCGGGGACGCATGACCAAGCACGCGGTGGTCACCGGCACGAGTTCGGGGATCGGCAAAGCCATCGCTGTGCGGCTGCTGGCCGACGGATGGCGCGTGACAGGGCTGAGCCGCACCGAGTCTTCTTTAGAGGGGAAATTCGAGTGGCTGCATGCCGACCTGTCTGAGCCGGACTCGCTCGCTGCGCTGGTTTCCGGGCTGGAGCCAGCCGACGCCCTGGTCCACGCAGCCGGATTCCAGCGGACCGCGCACCTGGGTGACCTCGATACGGCGGCACTGCAGGGCATGTTCACCGTCCACGTGGCGGCGGCCTCCGTGCTGGCCAACGAGTTGGTGCCCACCATGCCCGACGGCGGCCGGATCGTCCTGCTGGGCAGCCGCACCTCCACGGGCATGACGGGCAAGAGCCACTACGCGGCGACGAAGGCTGCGCTGATGGGACTGGGCCGGACGTGGGCACAGGAACTGGCACCGCGGGGGATCACGGTCAACGTCCTCTCCCCGGGACCCACCGACACCCCGATGCTGAACGACCCCGGCCGGGCCGCCACGCCGGTGAAGCTGCCGGCCCTCGGTGCGTTGGTGGACCCGGAGGACGTGGCCGCCCTGGCCGCGTTCCTGCTGGGCCCGCACGGCAAGTCCATCACGGGCCAGAACTACGTGATCTGCGGCGGCGCCTCCCTCTGAAGCTCCCTCGTGACCCCGGGAGCCCCCGAGTTCGCCGGAACGGTGCCGGGACGCCGGAACGGTGCCGGGACGCCGGAACGGAGCGGCGATCCGGCACCGTTCCGGCGTCTTCGGCGTCGCCGGCGAAACTGCACGTTCGTGCAAACACCCGTGATCGCTTGTCCCGCCGCCGGGAGGCCCAGAATTTGCTACTCACCAGTAACAACGAGTGTGCCGTGCGTCACAGTTGCCGCGGCGGCTCGTGCTGTTGAGCCCGGGTTTTGGCCGCACGTTCGTGCACTTCCGCTGCGCTGGAGCAGCAGCACTGCCAGCATGGAAACCTCGGCCGGAACTGATGGTCACCCCCAAGGCCATCAGCCCCGGCTTCCCATAGACAGTCGAACAAAGAGGTTTCCATGTCATTCCTTAGCCGGGCCCTGTCCATATCCGCTGCCGCAGTCCTCGCCTCCTCATTGATGGCCGCTCCCGCCCAGGCCGTCGACGTGTCCCCACCCGGAGCCAACGACTGGTCCTGCAAGCCGTCGGCCGAGCACCCGTATCCGGTGGTCCTGGTGCCGGGGACTTTCGAGAGCATGGAGAAGAACTGGTCCACGCTGTCGCCGTACCTCAAGAGCCAGGGGTACTGCGTCTTCGCCCTCAACTACGGCGAAACGAACGGGGTGTACGCCACGGCGCCGGTCAAGGATTCCGCGAAGGAGCTGGCCCCGTTCGTTGATGCTGTCCGTGGCGCCACCGGTGCCAAGCAGGTGAACCTGGTGGGCCACAGCCAGGGCGGCATGATGCCCCGCTACTACATGGGCTTCCTGGGCGGGGCCAAGTACGTCCATCAGCTTGTCGGCATCGCACCGTCCAACCACGGCACCGAAGGCGTGATCCTTCCGCCGCCGGACCTGCTTCCCACGCCCGACTACACCGCGGCAGGCTGTGCGGCCTGCGCGGACCAGCAGGCCGGTTCGCCCTTCATGCAGGAGCTCAACTCCATCGGCGATACTGTCGCCGGCCCGGCCTACACGGTCATCTCCACCATCCACGATGAGGTGGTAATCCCGTACAACAGCCAGTTCCTGAACGGCTCCGCACGGCAGGTCACCAACATCACCATCCAGGACAAGTGCCCGGCCGACGTCTTCGAGCACGACCAGACGCCGAACGATCCCGTGGTGCACCAGCTTGTGGGTAACGCCCTGGCCCAGGCGTCGGGTCCGGCGGATCCCGCCTACCAGCCCGCCTGCATTTAGGACGTAAAAGCAGTACGACGGCGGGAGGCCGGCTTCCAGAGTCGGCCTCCCGCCGTCGTCATTGTCTGAGGCGCCGGGCAGGTGGCGTCAGTTGCTGCGCTCCTGCATCGGCTGCGTGGCGGCAATGGTGTGCGGTACCGTCACGAGCGCCACGACGGCCAGCGCGCCGGCGGCGGCGAACGCGTAGAAGCCCCACGGGTAGGCGATGCCGGCGGCAACCAGGCCGCCGGTCACGGCAGGTCCGGCGATGGCTCCCACGCGGCCCACGCCGGCGGCGAAACCGAGGGCGGTGGCGCGCAGCCGGGCCGGGAACAGCTGGCTGACCCAGGCATACACGAGCACCTGGGAGCTGAAGACGAACACTCCCGTGACGAAGACCAGGGCGTTGAGCAGGATGGCGTTGTCAACCTTGACGCTGAGGAGGGCAAGGCAGACGGCGGACAGGCCGAACCAGAGCAGCACGATCCGCTTGGTGCCGTGCTTGTCCGCCAGGATGCCGGCGATGATGAGGCCGGCAACGGCGCCAAGGTTCAGCACCAGGAGCAGTGAGATGCCTGCGCTGACGGGATAGCCGGCGGAAGCCATGAGCTGCGGCAGCCAGGTGTTCAGGCCGTAGACCAGCAGGAGCCCCATGAACGAGGCGGCAGCGATGGCCAGGGCCACCAGGGGATACGGCTTCTTGGCCAGGTCGCGGACACCGGCCTTCTCCTGCCGCTTGGCGTTCCGCTCCGCCGGCAGGGTCTCGGGGAGCTTGAACCAGAGGAGGGGCACCAGGGCCAGGCCCGCGATGCCGCCCACCACGAACATAGTGCGCCAGTCCGGGATGACCATCAGCGCCAGGAAGGCCGTGGCCACCGCACCTGCGTGGTAGCCGGTCATGGTCCGGGTGGTCGACTTGCCGGCAGATCCGGCGGGTGCGTAATCGTTCATGTAGGCCAGGGCGACAGGAAGGCAGGCGCCCAGCCCCAGGCCGGCCAGCAGCCGGAACGTGCTGAAGACAGCCACGTTGGGAGCCCACACCACCGCGATGGTGAAGATGGAGAACCACAGAACGCAGGCAACCAGCAGCTTGCGGTGCCCGAACCGGTCCGACAGCGGGGCAATGAACAGTGCGCCGAGCCCGACGCCGACGAGGGAGATGGTTGCGGCCAGGGTGGCGCCGACCGCGTCGAAGCCGAGTTCGCCGGTTTTGATGAGTGTGGGAATGACGGTGCCAAGCACCACCAGGTCGAAGCCGTCCAGGACCATGGCCAGCCAGCAAAGCCAGACCGGCCAGCGTGACGCGCGGGTGGAAGGAGACGTAGTCATGTAATCCTCTTTGATCAGGGAAGCGGGAGCAGCACGCCGCGATGCGAGCCCGGTCACCAGGGGGAGTGATCCACGGCATGCTTTCTGAAGGGAGGCTACCGTTAAGTTCATTAAACGTACAAATGTTCGATTAGCGAACACCGGGTGGCGAAACTCCTCTTACCAGAGTTGCTTATGGCAAGGCCTATTCAGGTGGGGCCCGTGGGGCGCAAGATAAGCCATGAAAAAGATGCTTACCGCAGCCCTGGCTGCGATGGTCCTGGTCCTCAGCGCCGTAACGGCGGCTGCCCCGGGGAACGCCGCCGCGCCGTCCTCGCCGTCCTCGCCAGTACCGGGACAAATCCTGGTCAAATTCCGGGACAACAGCGCCGCTGCAGGGGTCCTTGGCCAGCATGGGCTCACGGACGGCCCGGCGGTAGGCAGCACCGGCGCCCACCTCATCACAGTGCCGGCGGGCAGGGAACTGCAGCTCGTGGCTGCGCTCGGCCGCAGTTCCGCCGTTGAGTACGCCGAACCGGACGAATTGGTTACCGCCGCCACGGCCGACCCGTACTTCGACCGCCAGTACGCCCTGCAGAACACGGGCCAATCCTTCACGAACACCGACGGAACGGTAACCGTCGCCGCGGGCACCAACGACGCCGATGTGGACGCCGTCGAGGCGTGGGCTGTCACCAACGGAACCGGCGTCCGGGTGGCCATCATCGATTCCGGGGTTGCCATCAACCACGAGGACATCTCATCCAAGGTGGTGGACCGGGCAAACTTCAGCGACACCCAGATCCTCGCCCCGGAGGATTACGACCAGTACGGCCACGGCACCCACGTGGCCGGCATCGTGGCGGCCACGGCGGACAACTCCCTGGGCGTGGCAGGTGTATGCCCGGGCTGCTCCATCCTGGACGCCAAAGTCCTCAACAGCAGCGGGTCCGGCTCTTCCTCGGGCATTGCCAAGGGCATCGACTGGGCCGTCGGCAAGGGTGCCAAGGTCATCAACATGAGCCTGGGCCAGCGGGTGTCGTCACGGACCCTCGAAGCTGCCGTGAACAACGCCTGGAACCAGGGAGTGGTAATCGTAGCCGCGGCCGGCAACGCCGGTACCCAGGCCCAGGTCTACCCGGGCGCCTATCCGAACGTCATCGCAGTAGCAGCAACCGACAACAATGACGCCAAGGCATCCTTCTCCACGTACGGCAAGTGGGTGGACGTCGCTGCCCCGGGGGTCCGGGTCTACTCGACCCTCCCGAACTACACGTCCGTCCTTGGTACGCAGAACAAGCTTTCGCCGGGCTACGACATCCTCAGCGGCACGTCAATGGCCGCGCCCATTGCCGCTGCCACTGCCGCACTTGTGTGGAGCACCCCATCGGGCACCTCAAACGCATCCGTCCGCGCCAAAGTGGAATCTTCGGCTGACCCCATTCCCGGCACGGGTTCCTACTGGGCCCATGGGCGGGTGAACGCCTGCAAGGCAGTCGGCGCCCCCGTGTGCTGAGCGAGGCAGCCTGGCCTGCCCTCCCTTGGGTGTGGCGCAAGAGACGTAGCGGACGCGTCCGGGGGCTATACCCGTTCGCGGCCGGTACGCGAACGCCACGCGTCAAGCTGCTCGATGGTTTCCGGATTCATGAAGGCGATCTTTTGGCCGCTATTGAGTGAAATGGTGTTCCCGTGGGTCTTGATACCCGCCGGAAGCTGCCTGGCAGCGCCGCTGGAGCGTACAAAGTTGTCCTTTGCTCCGATGAAGCGGTTCCGGGTGATCTCCACGTCACAGGGCAACTGGACGTCATAGGTCAGCAAGTGTGTGCCCATGCCTGCCTGGTCCGGCCGGATGTTGGCAGCCCAGGAGAAGCCGGCGTCGTGGCATTCGTTGTCGGTGAAGGCGCACCGGATGTGTCCGGTCCCCGGTGCCGGTGATCCCTTGGACCAGATCTCAAGGCTCTGGTTGCAGTTCTGGATGGTGTTGCCGATGAACCGGCAGTCCGTCCACGCCACGTGGCTTCCCTGAACGCTTCCCTGCATCGTGGTGGCGGTGTCATAGGTCTGCCGGATCGTGTTGCCCTGGACCAGGACGTTCGCACAGCCAATCCAGATTTCGACGCCGTTCCCGTACCTGACGGTCTTCGAGAGCCGCGACCCGCCGATCTCCTCGATCAGGCAGCCCGTGACCTGCGCGTTTTGGGTTGCGGTGATGTTGACACCGTGCGCTCCGTGGCCAACCACATGCAGGTCCGAGACGTTGGTGTTGGAGGCAGGCCTGATGCCGTCCTGCTTCACGGCGAGCTCCACGCCGGCGCCGGGGGAGGCCGCACTTTTCACGTAGACGTAGGTATCGTCACTGTAGAAGTCCCAGTCCTGTGCAAGGTCGGTCAGGCTCCAGCGTTTCCAGCCGTGGATGGTGCCACCGGCCTTGAGGAAACCCACATCCGTCGACGTTCCGGCAGTGTTCCCGGTGAATTGTCCGGATCCGGCCGTGAGGTTGAGCTTCCACACATTGGGGCTGTGCAGCGTCCACGCGTCGGTGCTTGTCTTGTAGCCGTTGATCTGCGGCAAGGGTCCGCTGCCGTATGAGCCGAGCGTGAAACTGCCGGTGGTTCCCTGCGGGGCCGGTATTTGGATTGAGCCCCCGAACACGTCGCCGCGCCGCAGGAGCACCGCGTCGCCTCGGCCAACCTCGCCGGTTTCCAGTGCAGCCCTGGCTCTCGCCAGGGTTTGCCAGGGCGCCGCTTTTGTGCCGGGGTCCGCGTCGTTGCCTCCGCTGGCCACGAAACGGACATTCCTGTAGGCGAGGAAGGGGTCACGCTCCACGGGAGTGGTTGTGACTGCATCGCTTGCAGGGGTGAGGACACCCGGCACGCCAGCGGTTAAAGCGCCCAACCCTATCCACTGCAGAAAACTGCGCCGCCCGATCAGCATGCCGTCCCAACCGGCAGAAGTGCTAATGGGCGCAGGGCAGCAGGGCGGTTTAAGGGTTTGAGGAAAGCCACCCAAAGATTTTACTGGATGCGGCGCGTCCTAATCGACTTCAGATCCTCGGCCTGCTAGAAGCGGATGTCGCAATGGGAGCCAAATAGGGTCCGGCATCAAGCCAAAGGCCAAATGTGTAGCTAGAGCGTCTCTGGCACCGGACGGCCCGGGAACAGGATGCTGTATTGCTTCCGGTACATCCGCCGCCCCACCAGGCGGTACGCGAGCCGGACCGGGGGAGGGATCTCCTTGAACAGTTCCTTCCGGTCGGCCGGGGGATTGGTGGCCAGCACCATGCCGAGGTAGCCCACCAGGAATTTCTTGTCGAGCTGTTGGATGCCGTGCTGGCCGGCCGCTTGCATTTCCTTCTCCGTCAGCAGCCTGTCCGCGACCGGCATCAGTTCGGTGACCTCGCGCCGCAGATGCACGTTGAGGACAGTGGACAGGTCCTCGTAGCGGGCCGCGAGTTCAGTGGCAGACTCCTCATTTGCCGTTCGCATCCAGCTGAGGCGCACCGGCTCAATGGCCTCGAGCCTCTGCATGACCTGCCTATGCTGCTCCAGCATCTGCCCCACGTGCAGCGCGCAGGCCGGTGCCCGCTCCTTGAGCTGCGGGTACATAAGGAGGTCCTCCCCTTCATGGTGGATATGGAGGACCTTGTCGAAGTTTCCGAGAACCTCGCCCACGTAACCGGTGCGGTCCGTGTCGCCTGCCGCGGCGGAGCGGACCAGGCCCGGTGCCTCGCCATACGCCCAAAGGAAGAACCGGTGGATGCGGCGCATGCCCGCGGTCCCCGTGCACAGGACCGGTCCTGCCGGGAGGGGAGGCGCGGTTTCGCCGGGCTGCATGGTGAAGAAGTCGGTCATTGTGGGCCCCTATTTTTGCCAGTCAGTGAGACGAAGGACCTCTCCCCGCGAGCATCGTAGCCCCGCGCCCCACAGCGCACAACGGCTCTGCAGAATTACGACGGCGGCATCCGGCTCGTGTGCCCAACGCAAATCTTCAGGGCTTTTACCCCTAGCCGGGCTGCCCGCCATGGGGCAAAGTTGGCCGGCATGAGAAGACTTCTTACCGCCGGTCTCGCGGCAGCCGTCATAGTGCTTGGTCCCGTCCCGCTTGCACTCCCGGCCAGCGCCGCGGGAGGAATGCAGGAAGCCACGTCCGGCCACATCCTCGTAAAGTTCCACGACGACGGTGCTGCCGCCGGCGCACTCCACCGGCAGGGCCTTGAGGACGGGCCGGCCATCGGCAGCACGGGAGCACAGCTGATCAGCGTCCGCGCCGGCACTGAACAGCAGCTCATCGACGCCCTCAGCCGGGATCCCGCCGTCGACTACGCCGAACCGGACCAGCCCGTGGGTTCAGCCACCTCCGACGAATTCTTCCCACGCCAGTACGCCCTGCAGAACACCGGCCAAGCGTTCACCAACAACAATCCTGACTATCCCATCAGCATCCCCGCCGGCACCCCGGACGCTGACGTGGACGCCGTGGAAGCCTGGAACACCACTACCGGCAACGGCATCAAAGTCGCGGTCCTGGATTCCGGCGTCGCCAGCGACAACCCGGACATCGCGTCCAAAGTGGTGGCCCGCGCGAACTTCAGCAGCTCAGCCACCAAAGCCGGCGACCCCGTCGCCGAGGACTACTACGGCCACGGCACCCACGTGGCCGGCAGCGTTGCCGCCACCGTGAACAACACCATCGGGGTGGCCGGCGTCTGCCCGGGCTGCAGCATCCTGGCCGGGAAGGTCCTCAACGACAGCGGCGTCGGCTCCAGCTCCAGCCTGGCAAGCGGCATCGACTGGGCAGTCAGCAACGGGGCCAAAGTCATCAACATGAGCCTGGGCGTACGGGCATCACGAACGCTCGAAACAGCCGTCAACAACGCATGGAACAAGGGCGTGGTACTGGTGGCCGCGGCAGGGAACGGCGGCAACCAAACCAAGATCTATCCGGGCGCCTACGACAATGTCATCGCGGTGGGTGCTACGGACAACAACGACGACAAAGCGTCCTTCTCCACCTACGGCTCCAGCTGGGTGGACATCGCGGCGCCCGGCGTCAACGTCTTCTCCACCTTCCCCAACCACCCGTTCGTCCTGGCCACCCAGAACCACCGGGCGTTGGGCTACGACGTTGGCAACGGCAGCTCAATGTCCTCCGCCATTGTTGCCGGCGCCGCCGCCCTCGCCTGGAGCTCGCACGCAGGCGCAACGAACACCGCCATTCGGGCGGACGTTGAATCCTCGGGTGAGGTGAAGAAGGGCGCCGAAAGCTACTGGGCTCACGGCCGGGTGAACGCGGCCACTGCTGTGAAGTAGGCCTGGCCACGTTCAGCCCCGCGGAAGGTCAGGCCCGCGGCTGCAGCCCCGGCACTCCGTCCTGGATGGCGAAGGAAGCCTTCGTGGAGACCGGTGCGCCCGGCGTCGTGACATGGTCCAGCACCCTGAAGTCCGCGGTCATGGCGTTCCTGGTGATGCGCGTCGTCACGTAGCCGCGGTTGTCGTTGTAGAACTTCAGGTGCGGGTTCCAGGCCATGGTGGCGTCCGTGGTGGGACCGGTGCCGTCGCCCGTGGAGGTGATGGAGGTGCAGACGAGCTCCGAGCCGACCACCGGGGAGGCGGGATCCTTGTAGTCCACCTTGACGTCGTTGGCCCAGTTGCGGTGAACATCGCCGGTGAGCACGACGGCGTTCCGGACGTTTGCGTCCACCCAGCCCTGGGTGATGCGGCGGCGGGAGGCCGCGTACCCGTCCCAGCCGTCCATGGAGACGTCGTCGATCTCCGGTGCCTTGTTGCGGTCGCGCTCGGCGAAGAAGATTTGCTGGCCCAGGATGTCCCACCGCTGGGTGGAGTTCCTGAATCCGTCCAGCAGCCACTTTTCCTGCTCCGCGCCGGTGATGGTCCGGCTCTCGGCCAGCCGCTCGGTGACGTTCTTCTTCCAGCCGTCGCCGGCGAGTTGGTCGTCGCGGTACTGCCGGGTATCCATCATGTGGAAGTTGGCCAGCTGGCCCCACTGGATCCTGCGGTAGATCTTCATGTCCGGGCCTGCAGGCAGCGACGACGGCCTTGGCCAGCCTGTTCTCGTAGTAGGCCTGGAACGCGGCGGCGCGTCGCTGCCGGAAGTGCTCGGTGCTGTCGTTGAGCTGGCCGGCGTCGCTGTTCTCCGGCACGTCGTCCGCCCAGTTGTTGTCCACCTCGTGGTCATCCCATACCACTGCCCACGGCGCGATGGCGTGCGCGGCCTGCAGGTCGGCGTCGGCCTTGTACTGGGCGTGCCGCTGCCGGTAGGTCTGCAGGGTGACGGTTTCCGGGCCCTCGTGGTTCCGCGGGTTGCCGCCGCCGATCACGTAGCTGCCCTTCTTGTATTCGTACAGGTAGTCGCCAAGGTGGAGCACCAGGTCCGGGTGGTCCTCCGCGAGGCGCCGGTAGGCGGTGAAGTAACCGTGCCCGTACTGGGCGCAGCTGGCGAACGCCATGGCCAGGGAGGCGGGGGTCTCGTGCAGCGCACGGCTGGTGAGGGTCCGGCCCAAGGGGCTCACGTGCCGGCCGGCGCGGAACCGGTAGAAGTACTCGCGGCCCGCCTTCAGGCCCCGCAGTTCCACGTGCACTGAGTGCGCGGCCTCAGGACGGGCCTGCTCCACCCCGCGGGCCACCATGTAGCGCATGCCCCGGTCTTCGGCCACCTCCCACTGCACCGCCACCGGCCGCGACGGCATGCCGCCCAGCCCGTCCTCCGCCACGGGGTTCAGCGCCAGGCGCGTCCAGAGCACGAAGCCGTCCGGCCACGGCTCGCCCGATGCGATGCCGAGCATGAAGGGATCGGTGCGGAGGCCGGCGTCGTCCGCGGTGGAAACGGCGACGGCGGCACTCGGCAGGGCGGCGACGAGGCCGGCTCCGAGGCCGGCGGAGATGAGGGTTCTGCGGGAGATGTTGTCCATGGCTCCCACGCTATTTCCAGCCGTTGTACAGGCTTTGAGGAGGATATGAATGAGCGGTTAACGGCGTGACAAGCATTGTTATCCCATTGCTTTGGGTCCCGCGCTGGATGGGCCTTTGGACTCTGGCTTCCGCAGGGCCTGCCGGGCAGAGTTGGGGCCGACCCATCCGGCCAGGGAAAGAAGGCATCATGCCCCGCACGTCCGTTATCACCGGCGCCGCCTCCGGCATCGGCAAGGCAACCAAGGAACTGCTCGAGCAGCGGGGCGAACGCGTGATCGGAGTGGATCTCCACGATGCCGAGGTGCTGGCTGATCTCTCCACCGCAGAGGGCCGCGCCGGCCTGGTGGACGCGGTACGAAAAGTCAGCGGCGGCAGGATCGATGCCATTTACGCAGTGGCCGGGCTTGCCATCGCGGCTCCCGCCACCGTGGCCGTTAACTTCTTTGGCGCGGTTGCCTCGGTCGATGGGCTCCGGCCGTTGCTGGCCGGAGCGGAGGCGCCCCGCGCCGTGGTGGTGTCCTCCATGGCGGCCCTCATGGCCAGCGACGATGAGCTGGTGGCGATGCTCACCGCCGGGGACGAGCCCGGTTCCTTGGCCCGGGCCGGGGTCCTGGCCAAGGAACCGGCCACCACCGGCGGCCTCATTTACTGCTCCACGAAGCTGGCGCTGTCGCGGTGGGTCCGCCGGCAGGCTTCCACTGCAGCGTGGGCAGGGGCCGGGATCCCGCTGAACGCCGTGGCGCCCGGTGTCATCGCCACGCCCATGACCGCCGAGCTGATCGATACAGAACAGGAGCGCGAGGCGCTGCTGAAACAGGTCCCGATGCCGCTGAACGGCATCGCGGAACCCATCGTGGTCGCCCGCCTGCTGGCCTGGCTCAACAGCGCCGAAAACACGCACCTGTGCGGTCAGATTGTCTACGTAGACGGCGGCAGCGACGCTGTCCTGCGAGGTGACTCCGTCTGGTGACGGATGGGTTCTAAACGGCCCCACCTTGCACGCTCAACCAGCGGGGCAGGACGCCCGAAAGGCCAGGTACCGCGGATCGCCGCGGCCCACCAGCCGGCCCAGTGCGTCGACAGCCAGCGGGTCAACAGCTCCCATGTCGGTGGAAAGCCACTGAACCAACAGCGAAGCGTCCCCGCAGGCCCGCACGGCCGATCCAACGGCCATGTCCAGCTGGTCCCGCAGCAGTTGCACCGCAAGGGCAACCGACCGGCGCAGCAGGGGTGCCCGGTACGCTTCCAGCGCTTCCGCCACAAGCCCGTCGCGCAGCAACCGGAGCACCCGCCCTGAATCGGAATGTCCGGCCAGGCCAGGGGCCAGGCGGTAGGGGTTGGACTCCACGGCGCCGCCCAGCATGGACCGCACCCGGAACATCTCGGTCCGGATGGCCTGCGGGGTTCCGGCATCCCCGTGCAGCTCGTAGGCCAGTTCCTCCGCGGACCAGCCCTGCGACCGCGAATCCAGCAGCGCCAGGATTTCCGCCCGGCGCAGGGTCAGCGGCGTGCGGCTCCCGTCAGCGAACACCGCCGTGGGCTGGTCGCCGAGCAGTTCCAGCGACTCCACCGCCACGGTCCGGGCTGCAGTGGGCGCAGGCCGCCGCGACGCACGCACGGAATGCCGGGCACCCGGGGAGGTGCCGCCGTCTGACGTTCCCAGCAAGGCTTCCGCCACCCGGACGGCGCACCGGACCATCCGCAGGGTGTCCGCGCTGATGGTGTCCAGCGGTCCGGACACGTCCAGCACGCCCAGCACCCGTCCCGTGGCCGGGTCCGTAATGGGCGCCGCCGTGCAGGCCCACTCGTGGTGCGTGCGCACCAGGTGCTCGGCGGAGAACAGCTGCACGGCGCTGCCGGTAACCAGGGCCTCGCTGATGGCGTTGGTGCCGATGCCCGCCTCGGACCAGTCCGCGCCTTCGGAGAACTCCAGCGTGTCGGCCCGCCGGAGCACGGCCGGGCTGCCCACCCGCCACAGGATCTCGCCGCTGGCGTCAGTGAGGACCAGCAGGTGGCGGCCGGACCGGGAATCATCGGCCAGGAGGTCGTGGAGCGCCGGCATCACCTGCTGCAGCCGGTGTTCCCGCCGCATTTCAAGGACCTCGGATACCTCGTGCAGGTGCCGCGGGCTGTGCTGGTCCGGGCTGATGCCCAGGGCCATGGAGCGCCGCCACGACTCCACCAGCGGCGTGGGGATCTCGGGCCGCGGGACACCGGCGATGACCAGCTCGTGCGCGCGCCGCAGCGTCCGTGCGTACCGCGCCGGGTCCGAAAACCTCTGGCCGTAGTCCACCGTTTCCTCCTCGCAGCCGGCTCCCTTGCCGGATCCGTGTAACGCCGCTGTTACCCCCGCCGGGTTCAACTAGTGATGCAGCTCACGCCCGCCCCAGCATATCGGGCAGGCGGGGCCCATGAAACAGCACAAAGGAGTGGAGATGACCCAAACACCCACGGCTGCCGCCCAGGCCTGGCTTGCCGGGCTGGATGAGGCGCTGCAGCGGCGCGACGTGGACGCCGCGCTGGAGCTCTTCGAGGACGACTGCTACTGGCGGGACTTCGTGGCGTTCACCTGGAACCTCAGGACGCTGGAAGGAAAGGCAGACATCCGCCGCATGCTGGAGGCCACCCTGGACCGCGTGCAGCCAGCCAACTGGGCGCTCGCCGAGGACGCCACCGGCGACACGGAGAACACGGAAGCGTGGATCACGTTCGAGACCGGCGCGGCCCGCGGCTACGGCCACCTCCGGCTCAGGGACGGCAAATGCTGGACGCTGCTGACCACCATGCAGGAGCTCAAGGGCTTCGAGGAAAAGAAGGGTCCGCGGCGCGAGCAGGGCGTGGCCCACGAGATTGTCCGGGGGCGCCGGTCCTGGAAGGAGCTCAAGGAGGAGCAGGAGGCGCGGCTGGGCTATGAGGAGCAGCCCTACTGCGTGATCATCGGCGGCGGCCAGGGCGGGATTGGCCTCGCCGCCCGGCTGAAGCGGCTTGGCGTGCCCACCATCATCGTCGAGAAGAACCAGAACCCCGGCGACTCCTGGCGCAACCGCTACAAGTCCCTGCACCTGCACGACCCCGTCTGGTACGACCACCTGCCCTACCTGAAGTTCCCGGACGACTGGCCCGTCTTCGCCGCCAAGGACAAGATCGGTGACTGGCTGGAGCACTACACCCGCATCATGGAGCTGAACTACTGGTCCGGCACCGAGTGCGTGGGGGCAGCGTACGACGACGGCACCCAGGAATGGGCGGTCAACGTCCTCCGCAACGGGTCACCGGTGACCCTGCGGCCTAAGCAGCTCGTCTTCGCCCTGGGCGTCTCCGGCTACCCGAACATTCCCACCTTTGACGGCGCCGGGTCCTTCCTGGGCGAGCAGCGTCACTCCTCCCAGCACCCGGGCGGCGGGGACTGGACGGGCAAGAGGGCCGTGGTGATCGGCTCCAACAACTCGGCGCACGATATCTGCGCCGACCTCTGGGAGCACGGCGCCGACGTCACCATGGTCCAGCGGTCCTCCACCCACATTGCCCGCAGCGAGTCCCTGATGGACCTGGCGCTGGGGGACCTGTACTCGGAGCGGGCGCTCGCGGCCGGGGTGACCACGGAAAAGGCCGATTTGCTGTTCGCCTCCCTGCCCATGCGCGTTCTGCCCGGGGCCCAGGTGCCGGTGTACCAGGAGATGGCTTCCCGGGATGCTGGGTTCTACTCCCAGCTGGAGGCAGCCGGGTTCGACCTGGACTTCGGCGTGGACGGCTCCGGCCTGTTCGTGAAGTACCTGCGGCGCGGCTCCGGCTACTACATCGACGTCGGCGCCTCCCAGCTGATCATCGACGGCAGGGTGAAGCTGAAGAACGGGCAGGTCACCAAGATCACCGGCAACGCGGTGGTGATGGACGATGGCACTGAGCTGGAGGCGGACCTGATTGTCTACGCCACCGGGTACGGGTCCATGAATGGGTGGCTGGCGGACCTGGTCTCGCCCGAAATTGCGGACCGGGTGGGCAAATGCTGGGGATATGGCTCAGACACGCCAAAAGACCCTGGTCCGTGGGAGGGGGAGCTGCGCAATATGTGGAAGCCCACCAACGTGCCCAACCTCTGGATCCATGGCGGCAACCTGCACCAGAGCCGGCACTACTCCGCCTACCTGGCGCTGCAGCTGAAGGCCCGGATGGAAGGACTCGACACACCGGTCTACGAACTGCAGCCCAGCCACCACACCCGCTAGCCGCGTTTACAGCATGGAGGAATCATGAAGGCAGCACGTTTCCACGCCCGCAAGGACATCCGGATCGAGGACATCCCGGAGCCGGAGCTGCGGGCGGGGGCGGTGAAGATCGACATCGCGTGGTGCGGCATCTGCGGCACCGACCTCCACGAGTACCTGGAAGGGCCCATCTTCTGCCCTCCTCCCGGCCACCCGCACCCGCTGTCCCACGAGGAATCCCCGGTGACCCTGGGGCACGAATTCTCCGGGACTGTCGCTGAAGTCGGCGAAGGCGTGGAGGGGCTGGAAGTCGGTGACAACGTCGTCGTCGAACCCTATTTCGTGGACGGGACCTGCGACATGTGCCAGGCAGGCAGCTACCACCTGTGCCGGCAGATGGGCTTCATCGGGCTGGCCGGCGGCGGGGGAGGGCTGAGCGAGAAGATCGTGGTGGACCAGCGGTGGGTGCATCCCATCGGCAACATCCCGCTGGACGAGGCCGCACTGATCGAACCGCTGTCCGTGGCACACCACGCGGTGGCCCGCAGCGGCGTGAAGTCCGGCGACACCGCGCTGGTGGGCGGGTCCGGGCCGATCGGCCTGCTCACCGCGGCGGTCCTCAAAGGCATGGGCGTGACCACGATCATCAGTGAGCTCACCCAGGCCCGCAAGGAGAAGGCCACTTCCAGCGGCGTGGCGGACCACGTCCTTGACCCGAGCAAGGAGGACGTCCCGGCGCGGGTGCGCGAGCTCACCGGGGGCACCGGGGCGGACGTCGCCTTCGAATGCGCGGGGGTGAACGCCGTGCTGGACACCATGCTCGACGCCGTCCGGCCCGGGGCCGTGGTGGTCAACGTGTCCATCTGGGGCGCGCCGGCCACGGTGGACATGCAGAAGATCGTGCTCAAGGAGATCGACCTGCGCGGCACCATCGCCTACGTCCGCGACCACCCCGCCGTGATCAAGATGGTGCAGGAGGGCAAGGTGGACCTGAAGCCATTCATCACGGGCAGGATCGCGCTGGAGGACCTGGTGGAGCAGGGCTTCGATACCCTCATCAACCACAAGGACACTGCCGTAAAGGTGCTGGTGCATCCGTAAAGCCGGAGAGGCTGCGGGGTGGGGCGTCGTTCACAGCCCGCAGCCTTCCTGCTGCCGCAGCTGGCCGGCGCTCGTGCTTCCGCGTCAGGGGTCGGGAAGCTCCGCCGGATCGCATGTCCTTGAATCCACAGGCGCCCCGATGTACAGGTAGGCCGGGCTTTTCGACTCGATACTGACGATTGCTCCGGCCGCATTCGCGCTGCGCGCCACCGTCCAGCCGCCGGGTGTTGGGTCCGTCCCTCCGAACGCAGGAAAGCCGTATTTTGCCAGGACCGGGTCGCCGGCGGAGAAAATATCCGCGAACCGGTGTGAGGGCTCCACTACGTCGGCGCTGCTGACCATCGCCCTCGTTGCGAAGAAGCACCTGCCGTCGGCCAGCTTGTGCACGCTGGCCGGCAGATGCACGGTCCAGCTGATGCCGGGGAGCTGTTGTTCCAGGGCGGCGATCAGCTCCGCACGCAGTCCGTCGTATCTGGCGAAACTTTGCGCCACAGGGGCTGGTGATTCCGTGACCGGCGGTTCACTGCTCTTTTCGGGCACAGGATGTTTGGGACCGGCACACGCCGCCGAAACCAGCGACCCCAGTACTGCCACAAGTGCCAGCCGGTACTGCCGTGGTGTTGCCCTGCACGTCATTTTCCCCCCAGTCACTTCCAGGCCCAAGCAGGCCCCACTGCATGCTTCCACACGTGGGCGGGAGCCTGCGATGGGGAGACCTGCCCAGGGGGCCAAAGGTATGGCTTGGACTTTAGTCCCTGTTGTGGAGTAACCCCCAGGCGTACCTTGAGGGTGGGTTCCACAGCCGCGGAACCTGCATCCAAGGGGGCATCATGACCAAGCCCAGGCTTTCGGCATTCAGCGTTCTCGGGCTCAGCGGCCTGATGGTCCTCACCGCCTGCTTCGGCCCGCCGGCGCCGGGCCCCACCACCAGTTCCGCGGCCCCCAGCCCCACGGCGAGCAGCGCCGGCCCCACCACGACGGCGAGCCCCACCACGACTCCGGCCCCCACCATGACGGCGACCGCGACGACGCCGGGCAGCACCTCAGCCGCGCCCACCACCCCAGCGGCCGCGCCGCCGTCGTCCGCCCCGGCAAGCGCGCCGCCCACACAGGAACCCACCCCAACGGGTCTGCCTGAACAAACCGGCCCGTTAACCATCTACTACGTGGCGGTGGGCGACAACGGCGTCTCGGGACCGAAGATCGGGTGCGGTGACAGCTTGGTGGCCACCACCACGGCACCCGTCCGCTTCACGGACCAGGTGGGCCCCAGCGTCGGGACCCTGCTGGCCAATAAGAGCCGGGATGTGGGCCTGTCCGGGCTGATCAACGTCCTGTACCAGTCGAACCTGACCTACCTCGGCGGCGAGCTGAACGGCAGCACCATCACTATCTGGCTCTCCGGGCAGTTCATGCTGGCCGGCGTCTGCGACATCCCGCGGGCCAAGGCGCAGCTTGAATACACGGCCATGGCCGCCTCCGGGGCCACCAGCGCCCAGGTGTTCGTCAACGGGCGCCCCATCGACGAAGTACTGAGCCTTAAGTAGTGGGTCCGGTCAGCCGTCCTTCCGCCCTGCGCCAGCTGGCGGCCGCAGTCCTGCCGGCGGCAGTGCCCGCCGTGATGCTGCCCGTCTTCCGCCAGGCGGTCCGCCGGTTCGGGGACCGGCGCGGCTACCAGGCGGGGTTTGCCGCCTACTGGACGCTGTGCTGGGGAAAGGCCCTCGCAGTGGCCGGCCTGCCCCGGCTGGTGGAGCTCTGGCGGACGCCGGACGGTCCGGTAACGCAACGGCGCGGGTTATTCCGGGGCATTTTGCTCCTGCCGCCCGCGGGTGCCATCACCACCGAATTGATCCCCAACGCCAGGGCAGCGGGTACGACGGCGGCGCTCGCCGCCATGGGCATCGGCGTCACTAACGCGATGGCTGAGGAGGCGCTCTGGCGGGGCGTGCCAATGGCTGTCTTTCCTCACCGGAAAGTCCTTGGCTGGCTCTGGCCGGCCCTCGGTTTTACGGCATGGCACCTGGTTCCGCTGTCCATTCAGCCCCATCCGCGGGGCCGCTGGCCGGTGCTGCTGGGTGCCGGGCTGATCGGCCTGGGGTACGGATGGGCCGCCCAAAGGAGCGGGTCACTCCTGGCCGTGTCCATTGCGCACGCCGCCACCGATTCCTGTGGTGTCCGGGCCGCGCGGAACATCTGGTTGCCTGTGGGCGGGGCGGTAGCCGGTTGAACAGCCTGCAGCACCCGATCTTCGCCCGTGCTTTTGCCCGCGCCGTGGGCAGCATCGACCGTCGCGGGGCCCTTGAACACCGCCGTCGCATCCTGGCCGGGCTGGAAGGATCGGTGATTGAAATTGGAGCGGGAACCGGATCCTCTTTTCCGCTCTACCCACCGGCCGTCACCCGCGTCCTGGCCCTTGAGCCCGATGACTACCTGAGGAGCGTGGCGCAGCAGGCAGCAGCATCGGCCAGTGTTCCGGTGTCTGTTATTGATGCGGCCGCGGAGCACATCCCCGCGGAAACCGGCAGCGCCGACGCCGTGGTGGCCAGCCTGGTCCTTTGCAGCGTCAAGGACCAGGCCGCCGTACTCGCGGAGATCCGCCGTGTCCTGCGTCCCGGCGGAACCCTGGCCTATTACGAGCACGTCCGGTCCGGACACCCTTTGCTGGCCAAGGCAGAAGACGTGCTGACCCCGGTGTGGGGACGGTTCATGGGCGGCTGCCACCTCAACCGGGACACCCTTGCCGCCATCACCGCAGCAGGATTCAGTGTGCAGGACAACGAACGGTTCGGCTTCCCGGTGCAGCGGCTGAACCCTTCCCTCGCCCACATCCTGGGCACGGCCACCAGTCCCAGCGTGCAACGTTGATTCGGAACGACGGCGGCAGGCGGCGTCCCGCGGTCGTACCCTTGTGCTCTAAAGGGAACATCCCAGCCTCGCCTTTCCGAACGGATCCGGCATGACAGACGTGAACGTCCGGGAGCGCAGCTCCCTCCAGTTGGCCATCACCGACGCCGCGAGCCTGACGGCGGACCAGGCGCTGGCGCACCTGGGTTCCGGTCCGGGCGGCCTCAGCGGGGAGGAAGCGGCCGCCCGCCTTCAGCAGTTGGGCCCCAACGCGGTCCGCACGCACCGTGCCAACGCCTGGGCCGTACTGGGGCGGCAGTTTGCCAGCCCCATCCTCATCCTCCTGATTGTCACCGCCGGGTTGTCCCTCTTCCTGGGCGACGCCACCAACTCCATCGTCATCGGCGTGATCCTGCTGGCCAGCGTGGGCCTCGGCTTCACCAATGAGTACCGTGCGGAGCGGGCGTCGGAAGCCCTGCACGACCGCGTAACGCACCGGGCCGTGGTGCTCCGCGACGGAACCACCAGGGAAGTGGACGTTACCGCCCTGGTGCCGGGCGACGTCGTCCATCTCTCCCTGGGCGCCATCATCCCGGCGGACATCCGGCTCCTGACCACCAACAACCTTCTCTGCGATGAAAGCATCCTCACCGGGGAGTCCCAGCCTGCGGCCAAGGAAGCTGCTCCCGTTGCCGCCGGTTCAGCATTGGGAGACCTCGCCTCCTGCGTGTTCATGGGCACGGTGGTCCAGTCCGGCGGCTGCACCGGGGTGGTGGTGGCCACCGGCGGCCGGGCCGAATTCGGGCGCATAGCACTCGGGCTGGGCGAGAGGCAGCCGCAGACCGAGTTCCAGCTGGGACTCAAGCGGTTCTCCTTCCTGCTGCTGCAGGTAGCCATGGTGCTCACCTCGCTGATCTTCGTGGCCAACCTGCTGCTGCAACGTCCGCTCATCGAATCCCTTCTGTTCTCGCTGGCAATTGCCGTTGGCATCACCCCTCAGTTGCTCCCCGCCGTGGTCAGCACATCCCTGGCCACCGGCACCCGGCAGCTGGCCAAGCGGAAGGTGCTGGTCAAACGCCTGGTATGCATCGAGGACCTGGGGGACATGGACATCCTGGTCACGGACAAAACCGGCACCCTCACTGAGGGCAGGATCAGTTTCACCGGGGCGCTGCCGGTAATGCCGGAAACATCCGATGACAGGCTGTTCACACTGGGGCTGCTGGCCACGGAGACCGATTACACGGAAGGCAGAACCTCCCGGGCCGGTCAAAATCCGCTGGATGCCGCCCTCTGGGACAGCCCCGGGGCGTCCGGTTTCGATCCGGGGCGCTTCGAGCGGCTGGACCTGATCGGCTTCGACCACCAGCGTCGCCGCACCAGCGTGCTGGTCCGTGAGGCCGGCGGTCCCGCGCAGCTGGTCACCAAGGGCGCCCCGGAGGACGTCCTGGCCCTGTGCGGACCCACCCCGTCTGCCGTTCAGGCACTCCTGGACGAACAGTTCGACGCCGGGTCCCGGGTGGTTGCCGTGGCCACCCGCCCGGCTGCCGGGCTGGACAGGCTGGCGCCGGCGGACGAGCGCAACCTCACCCTGGCCGGTTTCCTCGTCTTCCTGGACCGGCCCAAAGCCAACGCCCGGCAGTCCCTGGACCTGCTGGAGGCGTTGGGAATTTCAGTAAAGATCGCCACCGGGGACAACGCCAAAGTGGCTGAAAGAGTCTGCGCGGATCTGGACGTGATCTCCGGTGGCACCCTCACCGGCGCCCAGGTGGAGGCCATGTCAGACGCCGACCTCGCCCCCGCCGCCCGGACGGCAACGATCTTCGCGCGCGTGTCGCCCGAACAAAAGGCACGCATCATCGCCCTGCTGCGCCTCAGCGGCGGATCGGTGGGCTTCATGGGTGACGGCGTCAACGACGCCCTGGCACTCCACAAGGCGGACATCGGCATCTCCGTCGATACCGCCACTGACGTTGCCAAGGACGCAGCCGACGTCGTCCTCCTGGACAAGGACCTGGGGGTTCTGGCGGAAGGCGTGATGGAGGGCCGGCGGATCTTCGCCAACACCATCAAATACGTACTGATGGGCACGTCCAGCAACTTCGGCAATATGTTCAGCGCGGCCGTGGCCTCCGTGGTGCTGAGTTTCCTGCCCATGCTGCCGGGCCAGATCCTGCTGAACAACCTGCTCTACGACTCCGGACAACTGGCCATTCCGGGGGACCGGGTGGACAAGGAGCAGTTGCGGGCGCCATCGCACTGGGACATTGCCTTCATCCGGCGGTTCATGCTGCTGTTCGGGCCGATCAGTTCCCTGTTCGACTTCGCCACGTTCGCGCTGATGCTGTACGTGTTCACCGCCGCGCCGGGGGAGTTCCGCGCCGGCTGGTTCATCGAATCCATCGCCACCCAGACGCTGATCATCTTCGCCATCCGCACCCGGCGGGTCCCCTTTCTGCGGAGCCGGCCCTCAGCGGGCCTCATCGCCGCCTCGCTGGGAGTGGTGGCCCTCGGCATTTTCCTGCCGCTGTCACCTGTGGCCGCCGTGCTGGGCTTCGACCCCTTGCCGGTGCCGTTCTTCCTGGCCCTGCTGGGCATGGTGGTGGTGTACCTGGTGCTGGTGGAGGTGGCCAAGCAATGGTTCTTCGCGCGCGACGCCCAGCAGCTGCCCGCCCCGCCGCCGCCCGTCCGGCGCCGGAAGGACACGCACCACATCTCCCGGCGGGCGTTCCGGTTCAGCATCCCCGTCAAGGTGCCCCCTCTTCCGGTCCCTGCGGCCCGGAGAAACCTGTTGAGGGGCCGAAAGGCACAGCGGGGGAGGCCTGTCCGTAACCTTTAGGGCGTGCCGCGCCGAGGGTTGTTAGCATGGTGAAAGAGACGCTGGGGGCTTTCAAAAATCGGATCCGGGGTGATGCAGCCCGCCGTGGATGCGTTCGATTTCGGAGCGTTTTTACATGTGGCGTGAACCAATTAGGCGGCGGACCCGGGAACTCCTGCGGGAGTTCGTAGAGCGGGCGGATGATCTTGTCCGGGCACAGGAACATGTCGAGGGGCTGCTCGGCGCAGTGGTCTCCATGACAGAGGACCTGAGCCTGGAAGCGGTACTGGACCGGTTGGTGCAGTCGGCGTGCGAACTTGTGGGGGCACGGTATGGAGCCTTGGGCGTCATCGGCGACGACCAGCAGCTCAGCCACTTCATCACCGTGGGCATCGATGAAGAAGGTGCCCGGGTCATCGGCGACCTGCCCACAGGCCATGGCGTGCTTGGGGAGCTGATCCGCGAACCCAAGCCGTTGCGACTCCATGACTTGGGCGAGCATCCCATAGCGGTTGGGTTTCCTTCCAACCACCCGCCCATGAGCACCTTCCTGGGTGTACCGGTCCGGGTCCGGAACGAAGTCTTTGGGAACCTCTACCTGACGGAAAAGCTCGGTGAGCAGGATTTCACGGCCGAGGACGAGGACCTTGCTGTTGCCTTGGCGGCTGCCGCCGGAGTGGCCATCCAGAACGCCAAGTTGTTTGATGACACCAGGCGCCGCCAGCGGTGGCTGGAAGCGGGAATGGAGGTCAGCGACCGCCTGAAGGACCAGCCACGCTCCGATACCGAGAACCTGGACATGATTGCCGAGCGGGCCCTTAACGCCTCTTCCTCGGTCCTGTCCCTGATCGCCTCGGTGGGTGCGGACGGAACCATCAGGTGCCGGACCTCGGTGGGTGCCCAGGCGATGCCCGGCGGCCAGGAACTGCCCGCCGCCGCTGTCCTGTCCGAGGTGCTCGAGACGGGGGATTCCAGGGTCCTTACCGACCCCCTCCTGGTGTTCGATCCGACGTCGGCCGAGAAGCTTGGGCCGGTCCTCGTGGCCGCCCTCGGCAGCAACAGTGACGGCCACCGGGACAGCGTCCTGGTCCTGGCCAGGGCTGTTGGCGGAACGCGGTATACGGACGTGGATGTTGAGCAAAGCGCCGTATTTGCATCCCGGATAGGCCTGACGCTGGACCTGCTCAAGGCGAACCAGTTGCGCGAAGAGCACGCCCTGTTCATTGACCGGGAACGGATCGCGGCGGACCTGCACGACCTGGTGATCCAGCGTCTCTTCGCTGCCGGGTTGAGCATCCAGGGCCTGCGCCGCTACACCGCGGACCCGCCTGCACATGAGCGGCGCATCGCGGGGATCACCGCCGAGCTGGACGACTGCATCCATCAGCTCCGCGACACCATCTACTCACTCCAGGCACGTGCACCCGATAAGGAACTTCTCAGCGGCCGCCTGCTGCGCGCTGTGCAGGAAGCCGCCAACGCTGCCGGTTTCCTCCCCAGGATCCAGATTTCAGGACCAGTGGACGATGTGGTGGGCGATGAAGTGGCCGAGCAGCTGCTGCGGGTGCTGCACGAAAGCGTCAGCAACGCCGTGAGGCATTCCGGGTCCGAGGACATCTCCATCCTGCTCGCTGCGCAGGATGGAGAGGTGGTCCTCACGGTCCGCGACACCGGGCGTGGGTTCAAGGACCCTGCACGGGTCAGCGGGTTGAACAACATCAAGAACCGCGCCGCCCGCCTGGGCGGGGAATGCCTCATCGACAGCGTCCCCGGCAAAGGCACCAGTGTGACGTGGAGGGCACCCGCTGACGGCTGAGCGGGCTAACGGGATGGGTCGCCAGCTCAGGGTGGTTCCGGCTTAACATGTGCCGGGGTGACGGTCAGGGGGGGTCAGTGCAGCAGTTCCCACGCCCGGGGGATGGGCGCGGGAATCAGGTGACCCCGCCGGCGGAAGCCCAATTTATGGAGCACGGAAGATACGTGGGCGGCCACGGCGTCGTCAGGCAGCACCATCTCCTGCCCGATCTGGGGGTTGGTCAGTCCGCGGGCCATGAGGGCGAGTACATTCCGTTCGGTCCGCGTCATGGCCTTCAGCCAGGGGGCCGAAGCAGTGGCGTACAGGCCGTCGGCCACCCGCTCCCTGACCCCGGGGCCGATGGAGGAAATGCCGGCGGCGGTGCTGCGGATGCAGTTGATCAATGCGTCGCTGTCTCCGATCCGCTTGAGCACGTAGCCCGAAGCCCCCGCAAGGACCGCTGCCCGTATGGCGTGCTGTTCGTCCCAGCCGGTAAGGATCAGGCAACGCACCTCTGGGGCCGTGGAGCGCAGGTCGCGGCACACCTCGATGCCCGTCCCGTCCGGCAGCCTGTCATCCAGCACCACGATGTCCGGCTGCAGGACGTGGATCAGGCGCCGGGCTTCTGAAGCGGAACCGCTTTCGCCCACCACATCGAAACCAACATGTTCGAGCAGGTCGCCGAGACCCTTCCGGACCATCTCGTGGTCATTGAGGATGAAGACCCGGATGGGCAGGATGGCGGACCAAGACTCATTGGGGGGTGCTGCAGGTGTATTCATGAAGACGCTCTCATCAACTCGACGCCCTCCCCGGCTGCCCTTTCCCTGCAGCCGCCCCTCCGGAAGGAACCTCACTAATCATCGGGCACTTAGGGCCAGTCAATTCCCAGCGCCGTCCCGGAATAAGCCGGAACCTCCCGGTGGGCGCTGCAGACGGCGCAGATGGTGCTGTGTTCCGGCCCCGGCACCCATTGATGGGACTCCTCGAGCCGGTATTCATACCGGCCTCCGAGCCTCTGGAGCCGGTTCAGGGCCACGCTGGCAGTTTCCCACGAACCCCAGCGGCCCACCACCCCTCCACTGTCCTTGGAAATGACATTGCACCCGCCGTGCCCGAGCTCGGTGCCGTGCTCCAGGCCGCCTGGCGGTTCCTTGCCGGCGTGTACTGCCTTGTACTCGTCCATGGTTGCCATGTTCCGTACCCTTCTGCCCCGGCTCAGGCGGCCTGCTGCTGTGGGCGGGCGAGGAAGACCTCCAGCGACTGGAGCGTGGCGACTGCGTCCTGGAAGGCCGGGTTGCGGTGCGGATGCAGCCGGTGCAGCAGTCCTCCGTTGTATTGGAGCCGGCGGCGTGCGGTGCTTACGGCGCGGACAGCGTGCTTGAGATCTTCAGGACGGCGCGGCAGGACGCTGTTCAGGCACTGGATCGATGCAAGGGCGACGGCCAGGACGTTGGCATCCATTTGCTGGCCCGCTGCCCGGTGCTGCCGCAGCTGGGCGGTGAGATCGTCCCAGATGTCCCGAGCGGCCGCCCGGGCCACCTCTGTCCGGGCCCCGTTTGCGGAGAGTCCCCGGTCCAGGAGCGCCTTGTACAGGGGGTCGAACCGGCCGGCCAGCGCTTCTGCCTTCTCCATGTCGTCACCGTCCGGAGCTGATGCCGGGACGAAATTGGACGGGTGGAGAAGCATCGCCCGCCGGCGTGCGGCGTCCGCCTGCGACAGGGGCGCGGGACGGAAGGTGAGGATGTCAGCGGACATGTCGGCCCTTTCAAAATCCAGCAAGCTGGGTGCGGCTGCATGCCGGCGGGCATCCTTGACGGTGCCTCCGGCGGAAAGTCACTGGGGGTTTCACTGTGGAAAGCCGCTCCGGCCTCGCAATGTGAGGACCCGGACGGTGCCTTTACAAGAATGCCAAGCCTCCCGCGCCCGCTATAGGGCTGAAGGTCCCGTCCTCGAAGCGGGCCACCGGCGATCACCGGGGGCTTTGTGCCCTGTTTCAGGGTCCGGGGCCGCCCTAGCCTGAAACAAGCAGGGCGGTGTAAGGCCGCCTGCGGATCCGGGAGGCACACGGTGAAATCGGCAAACGCAAGCATCATCGCAGGCGTGATCCTCATTGCCTTGGGCGGCCTGTTGCTCCTGGACCGGCTGGGCGTCATGGACACGGCTGCCTTCGTGGCGCCGGTGATTTTCGCGGCCGTGGGGGTGTTGTTCCTGTCCCTGTTCATCCGGCGCCGGGAGAACTGGTGGGCGGCCATTCCCGGGTCCGTGTTCCTGGGCCTGGCAGCTGTCGTCATCGCCACCGAGCTCACCGGAGGTGCCTGGGGCGCGGCCTTCCTGTTCCTCTTCATGGGTGCCGGGTTCGGGGCCGTGTTCGTGCGGGAACGGGGCAATTGGTGGGCGCTGATACCTTCCGGCGTCATGTTCACGCTGGCAGTCATCGTGGCACTCCCGCAGGAACTGCAGGGTACGCCCACTGCAGCCGTCCTCTTCCTTGGCCTGGCGGCCACCTTTGGCGTGCTGTCCCTGGTGCCGGTCCGCGTTGATGAGGGCGGGCACCGTACGGAACGGATGAAATGGCCGTTGATTCCGGCGGGCATCCTTGCCGTCATGGGCCTGATCTTCGTGCTGCAGGCCATGGCCGTGCTGATCCCGGTGGATTTTGCCTTCCCTGCGGTGATGATCGTGGCCGGCATCGCCCTCATGGTCTACGCCTACGTTGCCCACCGCGATGGCCGCCAGAGGGCCCAGGGCCCCGGCCCGCGGGCAGGCTGACGCGGAACGCTGTGCGGGACTGCCGTCAGGTGCCGGTCCGCGGCAGGGATGGTGCGAGCAGCGTGGCCCACAGGTGCCAGAGCATGGCCCCGAAGGTGGCGAGGAACGCTGCAACCGCCAGCCACAGTTCGGCCCGGCCGATGGCTGCCACCAGGGGCAACTGGTCGGCGCGGCCCAGGTAGATCCCGGCCACGGCGGACATGCCGAGGGGAAAGATGACGCTCCACAGGCCCGGCTCGTAGGACAACGGCACGCGGTGGAGCACGTGGCGCCACCAGCCGGCGGCAAGGAGCACCGGGAAGAGCCATGAGGCGAAGGACCAGAACACCACGGAAGCGCCGGCCACCAGCCCGCGCGTTGCATCCACCATGGGCGCGCCTGCCATCTCCACGATCCGGGCTCCCGCCAGGACGCTGATGGCCATGGCGCCCATGGCCACGAAGTACTGGGGGCGGAGGTCCTGCGGCAGGATGGGGTAGGTCATGAGCCGCAGCGAGACGAAGATCCCCACGGCGGCATAGAGGATAAGCCCCACCGACCAGGCGACGACGGCGACGAGCGCCAGGGCCGCGCGCCAGTCCGGGCCGGCGAGTGGCTCGATCGATGCGGCCGCAACCGCCACGGACTGGCTGGCCACGCACCAGATGAACCAGGAGCCGTTGGCATCCTTGACCACGGGCCGCTCGGACCTTCCCAGCACTGCCGTCCACGGCACGACGTAGCCCAGCACCACCCAGGCGAGCACCGCAACCGCAAGCAGCACCGCCGTCGCGCCCTGCCATCCCGCCATGCCAAGGCGCGTCCCCAGCACGTTTGTTCCGGCGATGAACGTGAAGAAGCCAAACGCCCGCCCGGGATCCATGAAGTCGCTGCGCACGTCGGCGGCGAACCTGGCCAGGCGGAACAGGCTAAGCACAAGAATCAGGAGGTAGGAGAGGGCGCACACCACCAGCAGCGCCATGGACAACGCGTGGAAGCCCTCAAGCTCGAGCCCCACGGAGATGATGCCGCTGGCCATGGTGAGCGCGAAGTAGCCGGGGGTGAGCGTCCGGACCGCCTGGCTGGCGCGGGAGCCGAAGGAGTTCCGGGCGTCGGTGGCGGTGTCCATGGCACCAAGCTTAGGGTGGCTCAGAGGGCACCGGTGCGGCGCTCCGCCTTCGCCTTGATTCCGGCCAGCTGTTGGGCCTGGCCACGCTCGGACATCTTGATGATGAGCGCGTCAACGGCGGCCTCCGCCATGTTCCGGGGGACGGTATCGGACCGGATGCTGAGCCGGGTACCGCCGTCCCCGGGCGCCACCTCCACCCGGAAGACCGGGCCTAAGGCCGCCTTGGACGTGAAGTGGCTCTTTGGGACGTACTCGGTGTATTCGTGCGTGGTCTTGAGCGGAATGCCAAGGACTTTCCACGACGCCTGGAACGTGGTCCCCACACCCTCGGGGGTGGTCACCAGGTCCGAGATCTGGACGTCCGGCCCCAGCCAGACCCGCGGATCCTTCACCAGCTCGAAGACGTCCTCCACCGCGGCGGCGATGGTCACGCTGTCAGACCAGGTCAGGGTCTGGCTGAACTTCGCCTCGTTGGCGTGCGGGACCGTCTTCTTCCCGGTCTCCAGCAGGCTCTTGACGTTGGCGACCATGCCCTGGATGTCGTCTTCGGTCAGTCTGGCAAACAATGCCTGGGCGGGAACCCGGACCAGGGGTGCATCGATTTCCAGGGCTGACTCGACGGCCAGTTCGGTGCCGCTTCCGTTGAGCGGTTCCAGCGAAAACGTGATGACAGGCCCCACGGACGCCTTGGATACGATGCGCTTGTTGGGCATCACCTCCCGGTACTCGTGGGTCACGTGCATGGGAATGCCCCACGCCTTGGCGGACCAGCGCGCGGACGTGCCCACGCCGTCGGGTTTGATGTCCAGGTTGGTGACGTCGCTGTCTCCGGGGAAGGCCGTCATCCAGTTTGTCGGGTCGCTCAGGAAGGTGAAGACCGTCTCCACGGGAGCCTTGATCACGGTGCTCCGGAGAATAGTCCTGGTCATGTCCTGTCTCCTTTCCGGCAGGGCGGGATTCCTGCATTGTCCCTTCCAGTGCAGTCCCCTGGGCGCCGCATAAACAGAGGAAAAGGTCCCAGCCGGCAGCTACGACGCTGCCTGTGCCCGTGCCCAGTGCGCACCCAGCAGCGCGGCCACCCGCTCCGGCTCCGCACGGTGCGGCGGGTCGAAATGGTGCCGGCCGGGAAACACCTCCAGCCGGAAATCAGGGAAGACGCGGGCCAGGCGCCCAGCGTTGTCCCCCTGCTCATCCGGGCTGCTCATGCCGCCCAGCACAAAGAGCACCGGTTTATGGAAGGCAGCCAGCCGGCCACGGTCCAGGGCATAGGTGTTGAACGCATGCAGGAAGGCGCTGATCCCGGCCGGGCGCTTGGCCATCCACGGCGGCGGCGGGCCCGGCGGCGGAGGCGGCAGGACGGCGTCGGGCTTCACCTGCAGCCTTATGAAGGCGGCCATGAATTCCTCCTGCGGCAGGTCGCCCAGTTCGCCATAGCGGTGCCACAGCCGCGTGTGCTCCGGGCTCCAGTCCCAGGTGCCCGCCCAGGCCGGCTCGAGCAGGGCCAGGCTCAGCAGCCGTTCCGGGTGCCGGGCCGTGAGTGCCAGGGCCGCTGCGCCACCACCGGAATACCCCAGCAGATGGAAGGTATCCCAGCCGCGGGCGTCCGCCTCGCGGAGCACGCCGTCCGCTTCGGTATCCAGGCTCCAGCCTGGCGGGGGAGTTTCACCCGCGTAGAGCTCAAGGTCCTTGGCCACGGCCTCAACGGTGCCTCCCAGTGCCGCCAGCAGCGCGCCGTATGCGGGGCCGGCGGGGAGGACGCTGCCGGGCAGGAGGATGACCCGGAACGGTTCCATGGCAAGGGCTCCTTCAGGCGGCACGGTAACGGCGCGCCGCCGATGTGCTGGTTTCCTTCGGGGGTGCTGCAGGGGCGGACACGGTTACTTCGCCGCCGCTCCGCGGGCCCCGGCTTTGGTGGCCCGGGCCTTGGGCTCCCTGGCCTCCTTGGGCGGCAGGGTGGCGACGTAAGCCAGCGCCTTTTCTGCCCAGGCCCGCGCCCGGGTGTCATCGCCGTCGCCCTCTTCATTCCACACTTCCGGCAGTCCGGTGTAGCCACCCATGGGCCTGTCCGCCGGCCCGAACGTCACGGTCCGTTCGGAGGACTCCAGCAGTTCCTTGTCCTCGCGGGAGAGCTTCACACCAATGGTGGACCCGAACAGCCCGGCGAACATGTTGCCGTTGACGAACGCTCCCAGGTTGCCGAACATCGGCTTCACCACAACTCCGGGATGGCTGGGGACCACGCGGCGGAACCGCTCTTTTTCTTCCTCGGTTGCCTTGGGCATTTCCATGGCGTCACCTTCCGGTGGCAGGGTTTTTCCGCAGATCTGGATGCAGGATATGCCTGTTCGGTGCCGCCGTCGAGGGCTGGCCGCCACCCTGGTGCAGCAGGCAAGAATTCCGCCCCTGAGCAGGTCAAACTTCACGGCTGAGTGCTATACCTAACCGTAGGCAACTAAAATTTGGCTGCCTGGCGAAGGGCGAATTCCGAGGATCCGGGGGCTTCCCCGGAGGGTTGGAGGCGATGGTGCTGACAACTCCAGGGCCGGCCCCGGCTGGACGCAGCACGCGGCCGGGCCGGAAGCACCTGGGCGGGCTGGCCCTCGCTGCGCTCACCCTGCTCACCGGCTGCAGCGGCGGCACCAGCCAGTCAGTGTCCACGGCACTCAAGGACAGTTCCTCCGCCGTCGCCACCGCCCGCATCGCGCTCCGCCAGGACATGGACGGCAAACTGACCCGTGCCGCCACCTCCACCACGCTTGACGATGAGCTCAAGGAGATCCAGACCAGCCGGGGCACGGTCCTGAAGCTCTCCCCGGCCACCCAGGAGGACCGCGAGACCCAGAAGCAGGCGCTGGACGTGCTGGACCAGTGCGCCGCCGGCTTTGCCACGGCACGCGCCGCGTTGGCAGCGAACGACGGCGGCACCCCCTCCGTGTCCGACGGGGACAAGGCGCTCGCCGGCGCGCAGGACGCCCTCAAGCAGCTCGAAGGCAAGGTGGGGTCCCAATGAAGGCTGAACCGTGAAGCGGCTCCTGGGCGTCGCGCTTGGGATCCTCACCGCCATCGGCGGGTTTGTGGACATCGGGGACCTGGTGACCAACGCCGTCGTCGGATCCCGCTTCGGCCTGTCCCTGGTGTGGGTGGTGGCTGTGGGCGTGGTGGGGATCTGCCTGTTCGCCAACATGTCCGGCCGGGTGGCGGCGGTGTCCGGCCGGGCTACGTTCGAGGTGATCCGCGAACGGCTGGGACCGCGGGCCGGGCTGGCCAACCTTTCGGCGTCGTTCCTGATCAACCTGATGACCGTGACGGCTGAGATCGGCGGCATTGCCCTGGCCCTGCAGCTGGCCAGCAGCGTGTACTACCTGCTGTGGATTCCCGTGGCAGCGCTGGCAGTGTGGCTGGTGGTCTGGCGGGTCCGGTTCACCATCATGGAAAACGTCACCGGCCTGCTGGGGCTGACCCTGATCATCTTTGCGGTGGCACTGTTCCTGCTCAAGCCGGACTGGGCGGCGCTGGCCGGACAGCTGGCACCTGCCGTCCCGGAACAGGAAACGGTGTGGACGTACAGCTATTACGCCATAGCCCTGTTCGGCGCGGCCATGACCCCGTATGAGGTGTTCTTCTTCTCCTCCGGTGCCGTGGAGGAGGGGTGGAAGGTGAAGGACCTGCTCCAGGAGCGGATCAACGTCCTGGTGGGATTCCCGCTGGGCGGCCTGTTGTCCGTCGCCATCGCCGCGTGCGCCGCCGTCGTCCTGCTGCCGGCCGGAATCTCGGTGACGTCGCTGTCCCAGGTGGTCCTGCCCGTTGCGGAGGGCGCCGGGAAGATCGGGCTGGCGCTGGTCCTGGTGGGGATCGTGGCGGCGACGTTCGGTGCGGCGCTGGAAACCACGCTCTCCAGCGGCTACACCCTGGCCCAGTTCTTTGGCTGGTCCTGGGGCAAGTTCCGCCGGCCCGCGGAGGCCGCCCGCTTCCACCTGGCCATGATCGTGTGCCTGTTGGTGGGCATCGCGGTCCTGGCTACAGGCGTGGATCCCGTGCTGGTCACCGAATATTCGGTGGTGTTCTCGGCCATCGCCCTGCCCCTGACCTACCTGCCCATCCTCATCGTGGCCAACGATCCCGAGTACATGCGCGAGCATGTCAACGGGCGGGTTGTCAATGTCCTGGGCATGGTCTACCTGGTGATCATCCTGGTGGCCTCCATCGCCGCCATCCCCCTCATGATCGTGACAGGAGCCGGCTCATGACATCCTCACCCGACCCGCTGCTTCCGGCCCCGCAGGTGGCCGGGCGCGTCCTGGACGCCCAGTTGCACCTGCTGGACCGGCAGGTTTTGGACCACGACGGCGTCCCGGTCACCACCGTCGACGACCTCGAGCTGAGCGGGCCCGCCGTGGACGTGGAGATTGAAGCGGGGACCGCGGCGCCGGTCGTCACTGCATTGCTGACGGGGTCGGTGCTGGGGACGCGCATCTTTGGCGGCAGGCCGCCGTCGTCCCGGCTGATCCGGATCCCGTGGAAGGACGTGGCGGAGGTGGGCGTGGTGCTGCGGCTTGGCATCAGCGGGGAGCCGCTGGACGCGAGCTGGGTGGAGCGGTGGGTCCGGGACAAGATCATTGCGCGCATTCCGGGAGGCCGCCATGATCCTCGGTGACCTGCTGGGCACCCCCGTTCATGATGCCGACGGCGGGAGGCTGGGCCGGGTGGCAGATGTCCGGTTCGTCCTGGACGGCACCCCGCATCAGCTGATGGCTGAGCCGCGCCTGCTGGGGCTGGTCGTCGGCCCGCACAGCACGGCCTCCTTCATGGGCTACGACCGGAACGGCCTCACGCGGCCCCGGCTGGTGGCCCGGATCCTCCGCTGGCGGCACCGCGGATCCTTCCTGGTGCTGTGGGAGGACATCGCCCTGGTGGGCTCACACTCGGTCCGGCTACGGCCCGGGTTCACCCGCTACAGCCCGGCGCTGCAGGACACTGCGAAGGGATAGGACGGAGTTGAACAGGCCTGCAATTAGGCGTGCGGCGGATCTCCTGTAGAGTTGACCCTGTTGTTGTGTTTATGCAGTTGGTAGTTCAGGCAGTACGCACGGTCGAAAGTCCGTGTTCTTCTGAAGTAGCGGTTTTTGAACACCCCACGCCGGAGGGCCCGAAAGTCGGGACGTTCCCTCCACCTTCACGAAGGACAAAAATAATGGCTACTGGTACCGTCAAATGGTTTAACGCTGAAAAGGGCTTCGGCTTCATCTCCCCGGACGACTCCTCGCAGGACGTTTTCGCGCACTACTCCGCGATCAACTCCTCCGGCTTCCGCTCCCTCGAAGAGAACCAGAAGGTTTCCTTCGACACCGAGCAGGGCCCCAAGGGTCCCCAGGCCACCAACATCCAGGCTCTCTAATTTCCTAGGGATCCGGGACCGTTAGGTTTCAAAAGCAGGGCTTGCCGTTTCGCGGCAAGCCCTGCTTTTTTGTTAACCCGGGCCTTTTGTGGTCCGCTCCCAGGCCCTCGATTTTGCCTCCTCGACAAAGTTCAGTTGAAGGAGCAATCTGTTTAGTGCGTACGTACGCAGCGTGCCAACCCCACGCCCACGGCGGCGTTTGGAAAACTCCAACCAGCGCGGCACCAGTTGGGGTGGTGCATGTCCGGCACGATGCTCGGCCGGCCCGGCTGCCTGCGCTCCCCGGCATCGGCAGCCGGCACTTTCACTCCGATAATCAGTGGCCGGTTCGGCCCCATGAGCAGTGACTTGAATCGGCCATAGCTGTATACCGGCTGATGGCCGGTTGCCGTTCAAGGAAGCATTGCTATGAAGAGTAGTCGGGGAAGCAATTCCAGATTCAAGACACTGGCGTTTATCGTTGCCTTCGCTTTTTCGCTGCTGGCCTCAATGGCTGCAGCAGGCCCCGCCTCGGCGGGCCAATCGGGCCACCGGACGTGGCAGGTCCAGGTGGGCTCTGAGTCCCGCAACCAGGCAATCCAGGGCATGCAGTTCCTCCCCTCGGAGATTTTCATCAACGAGCAGGACACCATTACGTGGGAGGCCAACTCCGCGGAGATCCACACAGTGACGTTCCTGGCGTCGGGACAGCCGTTGCAGCCATTCGATCCGTTCAACAACGATGAGTTGTTGAAGCGCGGAGGGGACAGCTACGACGGGCATTCGTACTACAACTCGGGCCTCCTGGCCAACGTTGACGTGCCCGGCTTCCCGGACGCCAGGAGTTACAGCCTGGCGTTCCCGCGCGAAGGCGACTTCACCTACTACTGCCTGGTCCACGGCATGGTGATGAAGGGGACGGTACACGTCCGTGAGCAGGGGACTGACTATCCGTACAGCCAGTCAGACTACGACAAGTCATCGCGGGCCGAGGAGCGGTCCATCCTGCGGGACGGACGCGAGCTCACCGCGGACCTGGCGGACCAGGCCAACAGCCACAGGGTGATCGCAGGCGGTGACGACGGCGTTGCGATGGTCATGCGCTTCGTGCGGCCCGCCGTGACGGTGCATGTGGGCGATACCGTCGTGTTCGCCAATACCGGCATGGACGCTCCCCACACCGTTACGTTTGGTACCGAACCGGCGAACATTTTCGCCCCGTCCGGCGATCCGTCGCATTTCACCGGGGGCAACCTCAACTCGGGCATCATGTGGCCCGGCGCTGAGTTCGCGGTGACGTTCCAGACAAAGGGCACCTTTGATTACATCTGTGCACTCCATGACTACATGGGCATGGTGGGCAAGGTGAAGGTCGTCGACTGACGCCTGGTTTCCACGCGGTCCGGTTGGGGCGGTTGCCCCGGCCGGACCGCTTTGCGTGTCCCCGGAGTCAGTGCAGCCCCATCGCCTCGCGCACTTCGTCGAGGATGTGGTGCATGGCGCGTTCTGCCACGGCAGTGTCTCCGCCGGCCACGGCGGCTGCCACATCCTCGTGTGCCTGCAGCGCCTCGGCCCGCGGCTTGAACGGCATGAGCCCCTGCCGGGTGCGGCTGGTCAGGACCTCCGCCACCATTCCCTCCAGCGCCCGGAACATTTCGTTGCCGCAGCTGCGCAGCAGCAGTTGGTGGAACGCGATGTCGGCGGCAAGGAAAGCCTGCAGGTCCCCGGCTTCCCCCAGCCGGCGGAGGTCCCCGGCCAGGGAGACCAGCTGTGCGCGTTCGGCGGCGCTGGCCCGGCGTGCGGCGCCGGCGGCAGCGATGGGCTCGACGGCGATGCGCAGCTCGGTGAGGCTGCTGTACTGCAGCTCCCGCCGGTCCGAGGCCAGCCGCCACCGCACGAGCTTCGGGTCGAAGACATTCCATAGCGACGGGTCCTGCACCACGATGCCCACCCGCCGCCGGGAGTAGACCAGGTTCATGGACTCCAGGACTTTCATGGTGTCCCGGGCAACGGTGCGCGAAATTCCGTAGTCGTGCTGCAGGCCCTCAAGGGTAAGCCTGCTTCCCGGCGCGAGGCGCCCGGAGGCGACAGCGACCCCCACCGCTTCCAGCACCCGTTCGTGCATGGCCGGGGAGGACCCGCCCTCGTGCATCTCATCGCCATCCTGGACTGTCGCCGTCGACATTCTTTCCCCGTTCGCTCACGCGCCGCTGCGCCCTCCCAGAATACCGGGGATTGGACCAAAGGTATGACTTGTGACACGAATAGATAGCATCTTTCGGAAAGAAAGGTGATACCTTATCGCTTGGCCCGTTTCAGACAGGTCCACCGCGAGCTTCTTCGAAAGCCAAAGACGTCTTCTCCGGAGGTATGACATGCAGTATCCAGCCACGCACCTTGTGGTCATGGGCGTTGCCGGTTCCGGCAAATCCACCCTGGCCGCGGCCCTTTCCCGCCAATTGGGCTGGGCATGCGCCGAAGCGGACGAATTCCATCCCGCCGCAAACATCGCCAAGATGAGCCAGGGCATCCCCCTCCAGGACGAAGACCGCTGGCCGTGGCTGGAGGAGATCCGTGACTGGATGACTGCCCAGGCTGCCGCCGGCAAGAGCACGGTCCTTACCTGTTCCGCGCTCAAGCGTGGCTACCGCGAGCTGTTGTCCGGCGCCCAGGGCCGGGTCGTCTTCCTCCACCTGGACGGCGGGGCGGACCTGATCAGCCAGCGCATGCAGGGCCGGGAAGGGCATTTCATGCCGCCCACGCTGCTGCCCAGCCAGCTGGCCACCCTGGAGCCGCTGACCCAGGAAGAGATCGCCGCCGGAAGTCTCCGCCTCGACATCTCGCGCTCACCTGAAGAGCTGGTCGCCGCAGTCGTACAGGCCCTCAACCTCCCCACCGGCCAGGCGCCCGGCGCGTCCTGACCCCCCAAAGCCCCAACCCTGTTTCAAAGGAGAACCATGACCATCGAAGGATGGACCCAGACGATGGGCGCAGGTCCGCTTCTGCTCATCGCCGCGGCGGCAATTCTCGTGCTGCTGTTCCTGATCATCCGGCTGCGGATCCACGCCCTGATCGCCCTGATCCTCATCAGCCTCGCCACGGCCTTCGCCACGGGAATCCCCGCCAACAAGGTGGTACCCGTCCTGGTTGACGGCTTTGGCACCACCCTGGGGACCGTGGCCCTGCTGGTGGGCCTGGGCGCGATGCTCGGCCGAATCGTGGAAACCAGCGGCGGCGCCAAGGTCCTGGCCGACTACCTGATCGGCATCTTCGGTGAAAAACGTGCCCCGTTCGCCCTGGGGCTGGCATCACTGATCTTCGGCTTCCCCATCTTCTTCGACGCCGGCCTGGTGGTCATGCTGCCCGTGGTCTTCGCCGTCGCCCACCGCCTGGGCGGGGGAGTACTCCGCTACGGCCTGCCCGCCGCCGGCGCCTTCTCGGTGATGCACATCTTCCTGCCGCCGCACCCGGGCCCGGTCTCCGCTGCCGCCTTCTTCGACGCGAACATCGGCCTGGTGCTCATTGCCGGCCTCATCACCGCCATCCCCACGTGGTACGTCACCGCCTACCTCTACGGCCTGTACACGGGCAAGAAGCTGGTCCTCCCCGTCCCCGAAATCCTGGGCCACGCCAGCGCCGAGGCCGAGGCGCACCCTCCCCGGTTCCGCACCATCATCGGCCTGCTGCTCCTGCCGCTGGTGCTGATCTTCCTCAACACCGGCCTGAACACCCTGGCTTCCTCCGGTGCGCTGGATGAGTCCGTCAAGAAGGAACAGTGGTTCCAGGTCCTGCGCACCATCGGTGAAACCCCGGTAGCCCTGCTCATCGCAGTGCTTGCGGCGCTGTTCGTGCTGGGAACCCGACGGGGCCGCGACGCCGGTGCCCTGGAGAAGCTGCTCGAGTCCTCCCTGGGGCCGGTCTGCTCCGTCATCCTGATCACCGGTGCCGGCGGCATGTTCGGCGGCGTCCTGCGCACCTCCGGCATCGGCAAGGCGCTGGCGGACGTGCTGGGCAACGTGGGCATCCCGCTGATCCTGGCCGGGTTCCTGATCTCCGCCATCCTGCGCATTGCCCAGGGCTCAGCCACCGTCGCACTGACCACCACCGCCGGCCTGATTGCTCCCGCCGTGGCGGGTGGCGGCCTGAACGGCATGCAGATCGCCGCCATGGTCATCGCCGTGGCCGCCGGATCCGTGGTGGTGTCCCACGTCAACGACTCAGGCTTCTGGCTGGTGGGCCGCTTCTTCGGGATGGACGTCAAGACCACCCTGAAGACCTGGACCGTCATGGAAACCCTCATCGGCGTGATGGGCTTCGCCGTCGCCGCCGTCATCTTCCTGGTGGCCGGCGCGGTGGGCTGACCCCTCCTGTCCGGGAGCACGGCGGGGCGGCTGGTGGGAACACCGGCCGCCCCGCCGTCGTTATGCCCCTTGGTGTGCCATGCCGGTGCACCACCCAGCCGACCAAAGGACACCCCTTGACGACTCCCCGCACCATCGTGATCACCGGCGCCAGCGACGGCATTGGCGCGGCAGCCGCAAGGACGCTGGCCCAGGCAGGGGAGCAGGTGGTCGTCGTCGGCCGTTCCGCCGGCAAGACCCGCGCCCTGGCCGGGGACATCGGCGCCGACCACTACCTGGCCGACTTCGCCGACCTTTCACAGGTCCGTGACCTCGCGGAGAAACTGAAGGCAAACTACCCGCGCATCGATGTCCTGGCCAACAACGCCGGCGGGATCATGGGCAAGCGGACGCTCACCGTGGACGGCAACGAGACGACCTTCCAGGTCAACCACCTGGCGCCGTTCCTGCTCACCACGCTGCTGATGGACACGCTCACCGCCAGCGACGCCAAGGTGATCAACACCTCCAGCGCCGCCAACAACTTCGGCAAGCTGGACCTCTTCGACCTTAACGCCGAGCACGGGTACAGCACCAACCGCGCCTACGGCACGGGCAAGCTCGCCAACATCCTGTTCACCTCCGAGCTGCACCGCCGCTTCCATGACCAGGGGATCACGACGGCGGCATTCCACCCGGGCGTGGTCCGCACCAACTTCGCTGCGGAGTCCGGCAGCCCGTGGCGGCACGCCTACACCACCCTGCTGAACCGCTTCATGCTCAGCCCGGACCAGGGTGCCGACACGATGCTTTGGCTCATCAACGGCACCGCCGGCACGGACTGGATTTCCGGCGCCTACTACGCCAAGCGCGCCCTGGCCAAGGCCAACGCCCAGGCCTACGACGCCGGACTGGCGCGCGGGCTGTGGGAGAAGAGCGAAGAGCTGGTCAAGGCCTTTGCCTGACCGCTGTTTCACTCACAGCCGACGCCGTCGTGGTCTGCATCCAGTCCGTAGATATCGCGGCCGATGACCTCGACCGGGCCACGGACGTAGGACGGTCCGTTGCCGCTTCCACCTGCGCAGTCAACGTCGGAGGCGATGGGAACGCAGCCTGAGTAGTTCGGGTCGCAGCCGGGGTTCGTTCCCGGCACGGGCTGGGGTGCAGGCAGGGGCGCAGGAGCGGGAGGTGCGGCGGCCTTGGCGGCGGCCTCTGCAGCGGCCTTGGCTGCAGCCGCGTCCTGGGCCGCCTTCGCCTCAGCCGCTTGCCGGGCAGCAGCCTCTGCCGCGGCCTTATCGGCGGCGTCCTTGTCCGCTGCGGCTTTGTCCGCGGCCGCCTTGTTCGCCGCCGCTTTGTCTGCCGCAGCCTTATCTGCCGCGGCTTTCTCTGCCGCCGCCTTTGCGGCGGCCGCGGCCAGTTTGTCGGTGACCTGCCTGGACACTGAGGCCTCGAGCCACACCAGCCTGCCCGACTCGTCCTTGGTGCATACGTACGTGGTTCCGCCAGAGACCTGACGGGCGTTGATGCTTGTGCAGGGTGTGTCCGCGATGGGCTTTGCAGAGGGAGTTGCCGTGGCGGATTCGGTGGCCGTCCCGGCAGCGGAGGTCAGCGACGCCTGCGGTGCGCCGCAGCCGGCCAGCAGGAGTACGACGGCGGCAGCGGCCCCGGCGCCCAGCGCTTTGTTTGGGCCCTTCCGCCGGGCGGCTCCTGCAGCGGGCGCGTCTTCATTGCGAAGCGTGCAGCGCGCGGAAATGTTGCGGAGTGTAGGCATGTGTCCCCCAAAGTGCGTGTACCGGATGCGGTGGCACGGCCAGCGTAGTCCCGGCCCCGCGGGCGGAACGGGTTAAGCGCCAATCTTGATTTAATGCTTGGGCAACCCTTGGTCTTGTCTCGCCAGTGCCTCCCCGATGACTCTTGCACCTTCCGGGTAGGCGCCGGGGTTCGGTCCTGAGTAGTTGAGGCGGATGAACGCGCCGGCGGGCTCGGCCGGAAACCACTCGGTGCCGGCGGCGATGATCACGCCGGCGTCCCCGCAGTCACGCACCAGCCGTGGAAGGTCCGTTGTGTCCGGCAGCCGCAGCCACAGGTTCAGTCCGCCCCTTGGCAGGTTGTCGAGGTGTGCCTGCGGAACGTGCTCCCGGATGCTGGCGGCCAGCAGGTCCCGGCGGGACTGCAGTTGCTGGCGGAGGCTGCGCAGGTGGGTCTGCCATCCGGGTTGCGTCACCACGTCCAACGCCGCTGCCTGCAGGAGTCCGCTGACATACATCGACTCAGCGGCGCGGTGGCCCAGGATGCGTTCCCGCGCCGGCCCGCGCACGATCACGGCGGCAATGCGGATGGCCGTGGACACGCTCTTGGTCAACGACCTGATGTAGACCACATGGCCGGAATCATCCTGCGTGGCCAACGGGACGGGGTTTGAGGTGATGCCGAAATCGTGGGCCCAGTCATCCTCCACCAGGAAGGCACCATGCCGGCGGGCTATGTCGAGGATCTCGGCGCCCCGGGCCGCCGCCCACTGCGCCCCGGTGGGATTCGCATAGTTGGGCTGCACGTAGAACGCCCGGGCCCCGGTCTCGGCAAAGGCACGGTCCACGTCGGCGGGGTCCGGGCCATCGGGCCCCGTGGGCACCGGGACCACCCGCACCCCGGTCTGGGCGGCGGCCAGGATGGCACCCCAATACGACGGCGACTCCATGAGCAGAGGCTGTCCCGCGCCCACCAGTGCGCGGAAGATGGAGCTGAGTCCGCTTTGGCTGCCCGGCAGGACGATGACGTCGTTTGGCGTTGGGGGCGTCATTCCCACCGGGGTTGCCGAGCCCAGCTCCTGGGCGAACCACTGCTGCAGTTCGGGCATGCCGGCGGCGGGCGGCCGGGACAGGGCGGCGTCGCCGCGGGCGGCGCGGGCCAGCGCGGACCGGACCAGCCGTTCCGGCAACAGCTCGCGGTCCGGGTAGCCGGAGTGGAACCAGATGGCCTCGCCGGGGACACTGCGCATGGTGCCCGACGACGGCGGCAGCGGAGATGACGGCGACCGCAGCGCTGCGGTCTGCCAGCCATAGTCCGACGGGCGTGCGGTGCGGACGGCACGGACAAACGTCCCGACGCCGGGCCGGCTTTCGATCAGGCCCTGCGAGGCCAGCGCCTGCAGGGCCTTCTGGACCGTCACCGGGCTCACCTGGTACTCGGCCACCAGCGAGCGGGTCGACGGCAGTTTGGCGCCGGGTGCCGCTCCCGCAACCCATTGCCGGAGTGCCGTCGCGATCCGTGAACTGCTATCGTTGTTCATGAGAGAACATAGTAGCGCTACTGTCCTTGATGGCCCAGTGATACTGCCCCGGCCGTCCACCGGGATCTGGTGGGGCCTGCTGGGCGTCGCGGCCTTCTCCTTCACCGTTCCCTTCACCCGCGTGGCCGTGGCCGGGATCCCGCCGCTGTTCATCGGTTCCGGCCGGGCCGTGGTGGCCGCTGCCCTTGCCGCCGCAGCGCTCGCCATCACCCGCCAGCGGCTGCCCCATCCAGGGACCTGGCTGCGCCTGGCGCTCGTGGCCGGCGGCGTCGTCGCCGGCTTTCCGCTGCTTACTTCCTACGCCCTCACCGCCGTGCCGGCCGGGCACGGCGCTGTGGTCATCGCACTCCTGCCCGCCGCCACGGCCACCGTGGCCGTGCTGCGCACAGGCGAGCGGCCACCGGCCCTCTTCTGGGCCGTGACGGTGCTTGGCTCCCTGGCAGCCATAACCTTTGCCGTCCTGCAGTCCGGGGGAGCGGGACAGTTGCACTGGGCGGACCTCCTGCTGCTGGGCGCCGTTGCCTGCGCTGCGGTGGGGTACGCGGAGGGTGGCCTGCTGACCCGCGAACTGGGCTCCTGGCAAACCATCGCCTGGGCGCTGGTCCTCGGCGCGCCGGCCATGCTGGTCCTGGCCGTTGTCTCCGTCCAGGGCCAGCCGCCGTCGGCCACTCCCACCCAATGGGCCGCGTTCGGCTATCTGGCCGTGGTCAGCATGTTCCTTGGCTTCTTCGCCTGGTACCGCGGGCTGGCCACCGGCCCCATGGCACAGGTGAGCCAGATCCAGCTGCTGCAGCCGGTAATGAGCATCTGCTGGGCCGCGCTCCTTTTGGGCGAGGCACTGACCTGGACCACGGTGGCGGGCGCCCTCGCCGTCGTCCTCTGCGCCGCCGCGGCCGTCCGCATCCGGCTCAAACCAACCTCCTAGCCGCACGAAAGGACACTCCCATGTACATTCCCGCCCACTTCGCCGCCCGGCCCGGCGCCATCCGGAACCTCCTGGCACACGCCGGTGCCGCCAATCTCGTCACCATGACCGACGGCGGCCTGCTGGCAACGCTGCTGCCCGTCGCGTTCAACCCTGCGGTGGGGGAGCATGGCGCACTGCAGGCGCACATGGCGCGGAACAACCCGCAGTGGTCCAGCGCTCCCACCGCGGAGGCGCTCGCCATCATCCAGGGCCCGGATGACTACATCTCGCCGTCGTGGTATCCCGCCAAAGCAGAGCATGGCCGCGTTGTCCCCACCTGGAACTACAGCACCGCCCACGTCTACGGCGAGCTGGTGGTCCATGACGACGCCGGCTGGCTGGCACGGCATGTGCGGCACCTGACCGGCCTGCACGAGGGCGGCCGGCAGGATCCGTGGACTGTGGACGACGCCCCGGAGAAGTTCATCGCCGGGCAGCTGCGCGCGATCGTGGGCGTGGAACTGGTGATCACCAGGATCGAAGCGAAGGAGAAACTGAGCCAGAACCGCTCCGATGCCGACGCCGCGGGGGTGGCGGCGGGCCTCCGGGCCGACGGGCGGGAAGCCGGAGCGGCCGCCGTCGAACGCGTCCGCCCCTGAGTCCCGGGAATCAGGCGGGCGCTAGGCCGTCCGTTCCAGGAGCACCATCACCTCGTAGTGGGTGGTCTGCGGGAACATGTCCAGGACCCGTGCCCGCCGGGCAGTGAAGGACGGGAGCGCGGCCAGGTCGCGGGCCAGCGACTGGGCGTTGCAGCTGGAGTACACCACATGCTGGACATCGGATGACTCCAGCCAGCCGCACAGCTCCTTGCCGATGCCGCGCCGCGGCGGGTTCACGATCACCAGTTCCGGCGACTGCGCCGCGGTGAGGGCGAACGCGGTGGCGTCCCCGGCGTGGAACTCCATGCCCGCCAGGCCTGCCTCGTCACTGCTGAGCCGCGCCGAGACGATGGCCTCGCTGCTGGCTTCAATGCCGGTAACCGTCCGGGACGGGGCAGCGCTGTGCAGGGCGAAGCCGCCCACGCCGCAGTACAGGTCCCACACCGAGGCCGGCGCCAGTTCGTTGACCCACTCGCGCCCCTGCCGGTACAGGGCCGCGGCCATGCCGGTGTTGGTCTGGAAGAAGCTCTGGGGCCTCAGGTGCAGGTTGATGTCATTGACCCGCATCTCCAGGGTGGACTGCTCCGTCAGCAGGATCTCGCGGTCGCCTTCGAGTACGGCCTTGTGCTCCGGAAGCAGGTTGACGGAGACCACCTTGACCTGCGGCAGGTCGGCCAGGAGCTCCGGAAGGTGCTTCCGGATCCGCGGCAGCACCTGTTCCGATCGAAGCACCAGGCGGAGCATCACGTCACCTGCCGGGGATTCGGTGATGATGACGTGTTTGAGTTCGCCGGTCCGGCGTGGAACGTCGTAGGGGGTCAGGCGGAGGCGGCGGATGTAGGTGGCCAGCACCGGGAAGACGGCCCGCAGGCCGGGGGAGCAGACGCCGCACTTGCGCAGGTCCACGCCGTGGCCGTCGGCGTCGAGGATTCCGATGGTGGGGTTCTGCGCCGTCCCGCCGATCACCATCTTGGCCTTGTTGCGGAAGCCGGACTCCTGGCTGGCCACGGGCTCCAGCCACTCCAGCGAGGCGTGGTCGGACAGGAGGCCCTGGCAGTGCAGCTGCTTGCCGGCGAGCTGTTCGCCGTACGGCCTGCCCATCTGGGTGCAGGAGCGGCAGGTGCCGGCATCAAAGTAGGAACAGCGCATGACTGCACAAGTTTACCCGGTCGCCTTCCCGGCCAGGACGGGAAGGCGCGACGGCGGCACCCGGCCATGTGCCGCCGTCGTACCTTCCATCGGGGATCCAAACGTAACTCCGTGCAATATGAGCATGCTTCCATGCTTTTGATGCTGCTAAATTCGGCACCCGTGCTACTTTCGGCACTGACACCGTGCATTTCTTCGTTTGGAGACCCGTGGAACCCACACCCCCGCTCACCCTCGATCCACGGCCTGCGGCGCCGCAGCCCGTGGAGTCCGCCCTCCGCCGTTCCATGGGGCCGCGCCATCTGGTCATGATCGCCATGGGTGGGGTGATCGGCTCCGGCCTCTTCGTCAGCTCGGGCTACACCATCTCCCAGGCCGGCCCGCTTGGCGCCGTCATCGCGTACCTGGTGGGCGCCTTCGTGGTGTACCTGGTCATGGCATGCCTGGGCGAACTCGCCATCGCCTATCCCGTGTCCGGCGCCTTCCATATCTACGCCACCCGCTCCATCGGACCGGCCACGGGGTTCGCCACGGCCTGGCTGTACTGGCTGTGCTGGGCCGTGGCCATCGGCTCAGAGTTCACCGCGTCCGGGCTCCTCATGCAGCGCTGGTTCCCCGACGTCGACGTGTGGGTCTGGTGCCTGGTCTTTGCCGCCATCCTCTTTGGCTTCAACGCCGTCTCCTCCCGGTTCTTCGGCGAGGCCGAGTTCTGGTTCGCCATCGTTAAGGTGGCCGCCATCATCGGCCTGATCGTCCTGGGCGGGGCGGCGCTGTTCGGCTTCCATCCGCTCAACAGCGGCGGCAACCACCCGCTCCTGCTCCAGAACTTCGCCACGGAATCGGGACTCTTCCCCAACGGATTCACCGGAATCCTGGTCACGGTCCTGGCCGTCTTCTATGCCTTCTCCGGGTCGGAACTTATTGGCGTCGCCGCCGGTGAAACCAAGGACCCCGCAACCGCCATTCCCAAGGCCATGCGCACCACCGTGATCCGGCTGCTGATCTTCTTCGTGGGCGCCATTACCGTTATCGCCGCCACCATCCCCTACACGGAAGTGGGGCTGGATGAGAGCCCGTTCGTCACTGTCTTTTCCGCCATCGGCGTCCCGTTCGCCGCGGACATCATGAACTTCGTCATCATCACGGCCCTGCTGTCCGCCGGAAACAGCGGCCTCTACTCCTGCGCCCGGATGCTGTATTCGCTGGCCGACGAAGGGCAGGCACCACAGGCCCTGAAGAAGCTGAGCCGCCGGGGCATCCCCCTGGTTGCGCTCTCCGTGAGCATGGTGGGCGGCCTCGCTTCCCTGCTCAGCAGCGTGGTGGCCCCGGAAACGGTGTACCTGGTCCTCGTCTCCGTGGCAGGCTTCGCCGTGGTGGGGGTGTGGATGTCCATTACCGCCTCGCACTACTTCCACCGCCGTGCCTTCATCCGCGACGGCGGCGATCTCTCCACCCTCGCCTACCGGGCGCCGCTGTTCCCGCTGGTCCCCATCCTCGCGTTCTCCCTCTGCGTCATCTCCCTGGTCGGCATCGCGCTTGACCCGGCCCAGGCGGCGGCGCTCTACTTCGGCATCCCCTTCGTCGCCGCCTGCTACGCCTACTTCCACTTCCGGCACGGACGCAGGGCCGCGCGGGCAGGCCGGTAGGCAGGGCACGGACGACGACGGCAGCGCCGCGGGTGGAACGAGCAGCGCCCGTGGAACAATGGGGCCGTTGTCAGCAGCCGGGAGGGCAGGAAAGCGTGGAATCAACCGCCGAGGCGTCCTCGATGGCGCAGGGACTGCGGATCCTGCGGCACGTGGTGGAACGGGAAAAGCGGGGGCAGGCGCCGCTGGGCGTTTCGCAGCTCGCCGCGGAGCTCGGCATGGAACAGAGCCGGGTGTCGCGCCTGGCCCAGGAGCTGTGCGGCCTGGAACTGCTGGAACGCTTTGACCGCGGACCATTCCGGACAGGCCCCGGCTTCTTCAGCCTGGCCTCCGCCTTGAACACGGGCTGGGTCCGGGAGGCGAAGCCGCTGCTCGAGGAGCTGGTTGCCGGGCTTGGAGTGCGGGCACGGCTTTCGGTCCGCGACGGGTACCAGGTCATCCTGCTCCGCGCCTCGAGCAATGAAGCCGTGCCCGGCAGTTTCGTGGTGCCCGGCATGGTCACGCCCGTCTGGTGCACCGGCGCCGGGAGGGCCCTGCTGTGGGACTTCGACCGGTCCGCCCTCGCGGAACTGCTCGCGGATGTGAATTACATCGGCATCGGCGGACCCGGCGCTGCCCACACCACCGACGGCATCTGGGACCTGCTGGTGCGGGACCGCACTGCCGGCTTCATCGCCGCCGAGGAGGAGTTTGAGCACGGCGTGGTGGAGCTGGCCGTGCCAGTGCGGGACGCCGGCGGTTCCATCATGGGGGCGCTCAGCGTGCTGGGCAGCCGGGGAGAGTTCGGGGCTGATTTCGCCACGGCGGCAGCTGTGCTTTCGTCCGCCGCCACGCGCCTCGGTGCAGCCGAAACCTGACACTCAGCTCCGGTAGCCGAGCCTCGACTCGAGCCAGGATCCCTGGGCCACCAGGGCAGCGGCGCATGATTCCCGCCGCGGTTCCAGCCGGTCCTTGATGCCCACGATCTGCAGGGCCGCCACCACGTCGCCTTTGAAGTCGCGGACCGGTACGGCCAGGGAGTACAGCCCGGGCTCGGCTTCTTCATCCACGATCGAGTATCCGCGGGCGCGCGCGGTTTCCCGCCGCACCAGGAACTCATCCACGCCTGCAGGCGTGTTGGGGCCGTGGCGCGTGAATGCGACCTTTGAAAACACGCTCCGGACATCCTCTTCCGGTGCTTCCCACAGGACCGCCTGGCCGGCGTCACTGCAGTAGGCAGGATAAGGGCGGCCCAGCCATGAACCCACCAGGTTGCTGCCGGCCGGGACGCTCTCACCGATGGTCACCGTGCTGTCGCCGCGCAGCACTCCAAGGAAGCACGCCTCATTGGTCCCGGCGGCCAGGGCGTCCAGGGCGGCGGCGCCGTCGGCCTGGAGTCGGCGTTCGGTCAGGAGCTGCGCGTCGGTGTAGACCGACCAGTCCAGGACGTAGGTGCGCGCCGCAGTGCGGGCCAGGAAGCCTTCCTGTCCGCCGGTCCGCAGGCTGCGGGACACCTGGCTCCGGTCCCGGTCCAGATCGGCGGCGACCTCGGCAGCGCTGCCGCCGGGAAACCCCCGTGCGTGGCGTTCCCCAACGGCAAGCAGGGCCTGGATTCCGCGGCCCATGCTGGAGGTCTTCGACATAAAAGTGAGTCTAGCGATCCGAAAGGGGCCCTCCGGTGTGGCCGGTTGCTGGTGCCGGTAACACTCAGTAAAAGCATGAGCCCATGCCTATAGTGAACTTATGCCTCCCATTTCTTCCCTCTCCGCCGCACTGGAATCCGGTCGCACCCTGATTGCCGACGGCGCCCTGGCCACCGAGCTGGAGGCGCGCGGCTGCAACCTGGACGACCCTCTGTGGTCGGCCAAGGTCCTGCTCGAGCAGCCCGGGCTTATCCGGGACGTGCACCGCGACTACTTCGCGGCGGGGGCGAACATCGCCACCACGGCCAGCTACCAGGCAACGCCCCGGGGGTTTGCGGCACGGGGCATGGCTGAGGAGGAAGCCCTTGACCTGGTTGCACTGTCCGTACGGCTGGCGGATGAAGCCCGGCGGGAGCACCTGATGGAGCATCCGGACGCCGGGCCGCTGCTGGTGGGGGGCTCCGTGGGCCCGTACGGCGCCTACCTCGCGGACGGCTCGGAATACCGGGGGGACTACAGCCTCGCCCCCGGCGAGTTCGAGGAGTTCCATGCTCCCCGCGTAGCGGCACTGGTCAAGGCCGGCGTGGACTTCCTCGCCTTCGAGACGCTGCCCTCCTTCGCCGAGGCGGAGGCCCTGCTGGCACTCAGCCGGGAACACGGCGTCGACACCTGGTTTTCCTTTTCCCTCCGCGACGGCGGCCACATCAGCGACGGCACGCCGCTGGCCGATGTGGCGCAACGCGTGAACGGGCACCCGCACGTTGCGGCGGTCGGAGTGAACTGCGTGCCCCTTGACCTGGTAGGCCCGGCGCTCGCCGCCCTGCGCCTGCACACGGAGATACCCCTGGTGGCCTACCCGAATTCGGGGGAGACCTACGATTCCGCAACCAAGACGTGGAGCCAGGCAAGCGGAGGGTACGGCGGCTCGGCCGGGGGAGGGGCGCCTGCAGGCCTTGCCGCCGGTGCCGGTGAATGGCAGCAGGCGGGCGCACGCATCCTGGGCGGCTGCTGCCGGACCACTCCCCGGGACATCGCCGCATTGGCCGCGCAGGCGTAGCGTTCCGGGAACACTGCCGCCTCCACGGGTGTTAAACCCAGTGGAGAAGCGAACAATGGACACCAGAACTTACACAGCACTTGTCATACCGGCCGGCAATGCCGAGCCCATCCGCCTGGAGCAGGTGGACGCGGACCTGAAGGCCCTTGAAGCCCTGGTGGGCGGCCCGCTGGAATCGGTGATCCGCGGCGACTGGCATGTCTACCTCAACGCGGAAAGCGTCACGAGGCTCCTGCCGGTCAACTTCCGCGCGGGGCAGCTGATGCACGAATGCGGCCTGGACCTTGACGGGATCCGCGGCACCGCAGTGTTCCTGGGCCGTGGCGAACACGGCACCGAGGCAGACCTCCCCGAGCACCTGGAGCGGCTCGTGGAGGAGCTTTTCGGAGCATTAGCCGCCTAATCCCTGGCGCGTACCCCGTAGGTGCTTAGCACGTTGCCCTTGCTGGTTGCCGACTGGTCCTGCAGCACCAGGCGGGTCAGTGGGTCGCCGTCCTCGAACAGCCGGCGGCCGCTGCCGGCGATCACCGGGTGGGTCATCAGCTGCAGCGAGTCCAGCAGACCGGCGAACAGCAGCTGCCGCACCACGGAGATGCTTCCGCACACGGCGATTTCCCCGCCGTCGCGTTCCCTTAACGCGCCCACGAACTCCGTCAGCGGCGCGTCCATCACCCGCGAGTTCTGCCATTCCAGCGGTCCCGTCAGCGTGTGCGATGCAACGAACTTCTCCACGGGGTTGATGAACGCGGCAAAGTCCTGGTCCTGCGGGGCGGTGGGCCAGTAATCCGCCCACTCCTGGTAGCTCACGCGGCCCAGGATGACGGTGTCCACGGTGTTGATCATCCTGGCCAGGCCCGTACCGAGCTCCTCGTCGAAGCTGTCGAACTGGAACTTGAAAGGTTCGGACACCACCCCGTCCACGGAGTGGAACAGGCCGGCAGTGACTTTGCGCATGGGAGCCTCCAGATAATATGCGGACAGGCCTTACGGTATTCGGCCAAGTCCTGTGCGGGAAGGGTTTTGGGCCGGTCGTTTCGGCCCCCGGATCCGGACGACGCCGGCAGTCACGTTAGCTTCATCACTCGCCGTGTTGTCTTGCGCAGTTTCGAACCTGCCGGGCCCCATACTGGTGAGTGAACGGCTTTCGCCGTCCCCCGGCCAGGCAGGAGGAAGTGCATGGAAACCCTGAAAAAAGTCGTGACCAACCAGTATTTCCCTGCCGGCGCCGTGCTGTCTGCCGTCCTGCTGTTCTGGGTTGTCGCCATGCTGGGCGGGCTGTCGCTGCTCAACAACAACCAGCCGCCGTTGACCACCCTGACCTGGATGCTGTTCGTCTACGCCGCAGCTGTGCTGACGCCCCTCGCGGGACTGCTGGCCGCCGCCGACCTGGTGCGGCGCTGGCGCCGCAACCGTGCTGCCGTCCCGGCCCCCTCCGCGGCCGCCGGCACGGTCAACGTTCCTGCCGGTGCCGGGGAATCGGGCCAGCCCGCCCAGCCCCAGGCTTCCCAGTCCCAGAACTCCCAGCCCGCGCCGGCCAAGCCGCAGCGCCCGGGCCGCCAGGAAGCAGCCTGACCCCGGAGTCTTCCGGCTACCTGCCTTTCAGCGCGTTGAGGGCCTCTTCCGCGTGGTGCAAAGCCTGGTGCAGCCTGTCGCCGGGTTCCGGCAGCGAGAACATGTACCCCTGCAGTGAATCGCACTCCAGCGCCGTCAGGTAGTCCGCCTGCGCCGCCGTCTCGATGCCCTCCGCCGTCACGGTCAGGCCCAGGCTGTGCGCCATGTTGATCATGGAGCTGAGGATGGGCAGGCGCTCATTGCCGGTCCGCACCATGGACACGAAGGTCTTGTCGATCTTGACGGTGTCCACGGGCAGGTCCTGCAGCCGGCCCAGCGAGGAGTAGCCGGTGCCAAAGTCATCCAGCGCCACCCGGGCACCCGCGTCCCGCAGTGCACTGAGCTGCTGGATCAGGCTGCAGTCGGCGTCGAAGAACACGCTCTCGGTAACTTCCACAACCAGCTGGTAAGGCGCTACACCGCTGGCTTCCGCCAGTCGCAGGACGTTCCCGGCGAAATCGGGTTCCTGCAGTTGCACGCCGGAGACGTTCACGGCCAGGGACCGTGACGGATCCCCGCTGAGCCACTGTGCCAGCTGCACCATTCCGGTGGCCATCACCTCGGCCCCGATCTCGCCGATCAGCCCGGTGCGCTCGGCGAGTGGGATAAAGATCGACGGCGGTATCCGCTCGCCGCCCCGGTCCCACCTGGCCAGCGCCTCCATTTGGACCACCTGCCCCATGCGGTGCGAGACGATCGGCTGGAAGTCCACGCTGATTTCACCGCGGGGCACGGCCAGCTGGAGCCCGCTTTCCATGTGCGTCCGCTGCACCAGCGCCTGCATCATGTCCGGGTGGAACCGCAGGAACCGGTTCTTGCCGGCGGCCTTGGCGGCGTACATCGCGATGTCCGCATGCCGCAGCAGTTCGGAAGGGCCCACGCTGTCCTGGCCCAGGGAGGCGAGCCCCAGGCTCAGGCTGGGGCGGAGGACGGTGCCGCCGATAGTCACCGGGACGTGCAGGCAGCGCACAATGCACGCCGCGATTGCGTCGGCGTCGGGGCAGGCAGTCAGGAGCACCACAAACTCGTCGCCGCCCAGCCGGGCCACGACGTCGGCCGTGGGAACGCAGCCGCGGAGCCGGCGTGCCACCTCGATGAGCATGTCGTCGCCCGCCTGGTGGCCAAGGATATCGTTGACTTCCTTGAAGTCGTCGAGGTCCAGGAGCAGGACATCCACCGTCTTCAGCCGCGGTTCCTGCAGGGATTCGGCCAGGGCATCGTTGAAGACGGCCCGGTTGGCGAGCCCGGTCAGCGGGTCCTGGAAGGCCATGGCGCGCAGCTTCTCAGCCTGCACGGCGAGGTCCATCATGGCCTGCTGTGCCTGCTCCTGAGCTCTCCGCCGCGGCGTCACGTCGCGGAAGCTCCATACGCGGCCCACAATTTTCTCGCCTACGCGTTGCGGGCGGGAATAGCGCTCCAGGGTGCGGCCGTCGCGGAGTTCCACCACGTCGTGGCTTTCGCCCGCCGGGTCCTCCTGGACTTCGCCCAGCCGCGCGACGAAGGGCACTGGATCTGCGATCTGCGCCATGACCAGCCGCAGCGCCGGCTCCTCACTGTCGGCCTCCATCATCTCGGGAGGGATGCCCCACATGGTGAGGAACTGGTCGTTGAATCCGGCCACGCTGCCGTCGGTGGCGATGACCAGGATGCCGTCTGCGGTTGATTCAAGGGTGGCCGTCAGCAGGGACATGGCCTCGCGGAGGTTGGCGTCGGCCGTCTTGCGGTGCGCAGTGCCGCGGGCCGAAAGCAGCAGCCGTGCGCCGGCCGGGTCCTGCCCGGGGAGGACGGCCACGGCCAGTTCAACGGGGACCTCGGTTCCGTCCCCGCGCAGGGCGCTGATTTCCAGCGGCGGTGGATGCTCTTCCCGGTGGGTGAGGAGCTGGTGCAGCAGGTGGGCCACGTCGTCGCGGAAGCCCTCGCCGATCAGAAGCCGGTGGTCCAGGCCTGCGAAGGCGTCCCGGTGCAGGCCAAACAGCCGTGCCGCTGCCGCGTTTACCGCCAGGACGGTGCCGTCCGCAGCCAGGGCCATAAGCGCATCCGGACTTGCGTCCATGACACCGCCAAAAGTTTGTAATGCCACATTGTTGTCACGGCCCGAAAAACCGGTCATCACACCACCCCTTCGCAATCATAAAGGCCGCAGGGGGAAATTGGGCCGGTACCCTAACTTCATGTTGGTCCAGCACGAACCTGGCCCCGGACGTAAAAAGCGCCGGACTCCACAATGGGGTCCGGCGCCTCTTACTGATGAATATGGGAAAGCGGCTACACCCGGCGGCCGCTGCGGTTGGTGACGGCGCCGTAGATCAGCAGCACGATGATCGAGCCGAGGATGGCCAGCAGCCACGTCCTGATGTCGAAGAATTCGGCCAGTCCGCCGCCGAAGATCAGTGATCCGATCCAGCCGCCCAGGATGGCCCCAACGACGCCGAGGACCATCGTGATCACCCAGCCGCCGCCTTGGCGTCCCGGCAGGATGGCCTTTGCAATGGCTCCAGCAATCAGGCCCAAAATGAGAAATCCAATAATGCCCATGTTGCCACTCCTTGTCAGTAAGTTGTACCGGGCCCCCATTTCCGGTTCCCTCATTCAATCAGCAGGCTTACTACTCTGCAAGGCTTTCAATATCACAGGATGACTGTCAGTTTGACCCGAATTCGGGAAATATTTCTCCGCCGGTAAAGCGGCTGCCGCTAGGATTGGATGTCCCTGCATCTGGTGAAGGAGCTCCGGCATGTCCAGCCACACCCAGCGGCCGCGAGCCATATTCCTTGACATCGACGGCACCTACGCCGATCACGGGCTTGCTCCGGAAGCCCATGTGGACGCCGTCCGGACCGCCCGGAAGCGGGGCCACCTGGTGTTCGTCTGCACCGGACGTCCCCTGTCCATGGTGCCCGGGCACATCCTCGAGGCGGGATTCGACGGCACCATTACCGGAGCCGGTGCCAGGGTGGAGGTCAGCGGTGAAGTCCTCAAGGACACCCGCTTTGAGCCGGAGCTGGCGGCACGCATCGTCGAAACGCTCGACGCGCACGGTGCCGCCTACATCCTGGAAGCGCCGGAGGCCCTGCATGGCCGCACGGGCGTGGACCGGCGGCTGCGGGAGGTCCTTGGGCCCATCTTTGCCGGCCGGCCGCAGCATGACGGCGTCCTCAGCACGGATGTGGATCCGCTCGAGGACATCCTGGGGCCCATGCAGTACAGCGACGACCTCCGCGCCACGTCCTACGCCAAAATCTCCTGCTTCGATTCACCGGTGCCGCTGAGCCGCCTGATGGAAACCTTCGGCCCCGGGGTGGGGCTGATTCCCAGTTCGCTGTCGGCGCTGGGCGAGCGTGCCGGGGAGATCTACATGGCGGGCACCCATAAGGCCGTGGGTATCCAGATGGTGGAGGCCCGGCTCGGCCTGGACCGGGCAGACATCGTGGCCATCGGCGACAGTGCCAATGACGTCGAGATGCTTGAGTACGCGGGCGTGGGTATCGCCGTGGAAGGAGGCCATCCCTCCGTTCTTGCCGTAGCGGACAGGGTTACTGCCGCGCCGGCCGGTGGCGGCGTTGCGCTGGCCTTCGCCGAGCTGGGGCTCCTGGGCTAAGCCTCAGTATGCGGCCGCCGCCAGGGCACCCGCGGTGGTCCCGAGCCCGCGCACCACCCAGCCCTGTTCCTGCCAGGCCGCAGCATCCAGCACATTGCGCGCGTCCAGGACCACCCGGCGTCGTACCTGCTGCCCGGCCGAGGCGGGGCACAGCTGCCGGTACTCGTCCCATTCGGTGAGGAGCAGCACCAGCTCGGCGTCCTGGAGCGCCCGCGCCGCGGAGGCCTCGAAGCGCAGGCGTGGGTAGCGGCGCCACGCAAGGTTCACTGCTTTGGGGTCCGTGACGGTCACATGGGCACCGGCGGCGGCCAGCCGGTCCGCAACATCCAGTGCAGGGGAGTCGCGGATGTCGTCGGTATCCGGTTTGAAGGAGGCACCCAGCACGGTGATGGAACGCCCGGCGAGCATCCCGCCACACAGTTCCGCCGCCAGGCGCACCGTACGTTCCCGCTGGCCCAGGTTCACCGCATCCACCAGCCGCATCCAGTCCTCCACCGCGGGCACGCCCAGGGCGGCGGCCTGGGTGCGGAAGCTGCGGATGTCCTTGGGCAGGCAACCGCCGCCGAAACCAAGCCCCGCGTGCAGGTACCGGCCACCGATCCGCGGATCCAGCCCCATCGCCTCGCTGAGTTCGGTGACATCAGCACCCGCGGCATCGCACAGTCCAGCGACGGCGTTGATGAAGCTGACCTTGGTTGCCAGATACGCGTTCGCGGCCGACTTGATGAGTTCTGCCGTGGCGAAGTTGCAGACCAGGCGCGGGATCCCGGCAGCCAGCAGCGGCTCATAGACAGCGTCCAGGGCCGCCGCCACCCCCAGGGGCGCGCCGGTGGCGGGGTGGAAGGCGGCGGCCCGGCCGCCGTCCACGCCGTAGACCAGCCGGTCCGGGACCAAGGAGTCTTTGACGGCGGTGCCCTGCCGGAGGAACTCCGGATTCCAGCCGAGCAGCACATCAGGCCGTGCGGCCAGGACGTCCTGGAGCATGTCCACGGTGCCAACGGGCACCGTGGATTTACCGACGACGACGGCGCCCGCGGCCAGGTGCGGCAGCAAGGCCGCCGCGGCGGAGACCAGGAAGGTGAGGTCGGCGGCGTCGGACGTCCTGTCCTGCGGCGTCCCCACGCACAAAAAGTGCACCTGTGCGTCCCCTGCCCCGGCGGGATCGGTGGAGAAGCGCAGCCGTCCGGTGGCGCGGCCGTGCTCCAGCAGTTCATCCAGTCCAGGTTCGTGGAACGGTGCGGCACCCTGTGCCAGCTGCGCCGCCTTTCCGGGGTCGACGTCGATGCCCACCACGGTGTGGCCCATGGAGGCCAGGGTTGCTGCGTGGACCGCGCCCAGGTAGCCGCAGCCGATCACGGATATCTTCATGATGATGCTCCTGCCTTTGAAACCTTCTGTGCGGGTGCGGCCGCCCCCGCGATGACGTCCGCGTAGTGCTGCACCAGTTCCGTGCAGAGCGCGGGCCAGGTTCTGTCCTGGACCGAGGCGTGTGCTGCGGCCGCAAATGCCCGCCGTTTGGCGTCGTCGCCCACGAGGTCCTGCACCCGGGCCCGCAAGGCGGACAAGTCGCCCGGTTCGTAGAGCCATCCGGTGCGCGAGTTCTCCACCAGATCCAACGGGCCGCCCCGGCCCGTGGCCACCACGGGTACGCCCGATGCCATGGCCTCCTGGATGGTCTGGCAGAAGGTTTCGAACTCGCCAGGATGGACGAACAGGTCGAACGATGCCACCGCCCGTGCCAGGTCATCACCGCCCAGGAAGCCGGTAAACGCCGCCCCGGGTAAGGCCGCCTCAAGGGCTGCCCGCTGCGGGCCGTCACCCACAACCACCAGCCTGGTGTTGGGGATGCCGGCGAGGGCGGCAAGGTCTTCCACCTGCTTTTCGACCGCCAGCCTGCCCACGTAGCCGATGATCCGTTCCCCGCCCGGGGCCACTGAAGCCCGCCACCCGTCGTCGCGCTTTTCCGGCGAAAACCGGGCGGTGTCCACACCGCGCCGCCACATGCGCACCCGCGGAATGCCCCGGCCGCGCAACTGGTTCAGCGCGAATGTGGAGGGCACCAGGGTGCGTGAGGAGAGCAGGTGGATGTTCTCCACCCTGTTCCAGGCCCAGTTTTCCAGGAAGGGCACGCCGTACCGGGCGGCGTAGCTGGGGACCTCGGTCTGGTAGACCGCCACGGTGGGAATCCCCAGTTGGCTGGCCGCCTGGGCCGCACGCCAGCCCAGCACGAACGGTGAGGCAAGATGCACTACCTCGGGCGCGTACTCGGCAAGGATTCGCTTGACCCGGTACACCCCTCCCAGCGCCACCCGCACGTTCGCATAGCCCGCCAGCGGAACCGCCGGGAGCCTGTGGACCTCGGCGCCTTTGACCTCGGCTGCCTCCCCGTCGTGGGCGGAAGGTGCTATGACCAGGACCTCGTCGCCCCGCTCCTGCAGATGGTCCAGGACCCGCAGGATGGAGTGGGTGACACCGTTCATCAATGGCAAAAAAGATTCGGCAACAATTGCGATCCGCACCCTTCAACCGTGGGCGCCTTCCTTGAAATGGCGGGGGAGAAAGCGTTACCCCGAGGAGAAGGCCGGATGAACAACTGCCCCTGAGTTTCAAATTATTTAGTAAGTAGGCTTGGCATCTGATGCTAAGCATGCTTACGGTAGTGGGGCAGTCAGCGCAAAGCCTCAAGCAGCCGGGGCGGAAGCCAGACGTCGGGGACAACCCGCGCCAGGACATCCATTGCTGGCAGACCCAGTGCAAAGACACATCCAAGGAGAGTCATGCTCAACAGGGAAAATCTTGAAAACCTGCTCACCAAGGGCGGCAACGTCGTCGGTTCCGATGGCACCAAGATCGGTTCGATCGGACAGTTGTACGCAGACGACGACACGGGTGAGCCCACATGGGTCACGGTCAAGACCGGCCTATTCGGAACTTCGGAGTCGTTCATTCCGGTCGAGGGCGCCCACCACCAGGGCGACGACCTGGTGGTGCCTTACACCAAGGAACACGTCAAGGATGCTCCCCGCGTGGACGCAGACGGTCACCTCACCCCCGAGGAAGAGGACCGGCTGTACACGTACTACGACCGTGGCGCACGGACCTACACCGAGGCCCGGACCGGCACCGACAGGGATGTTGACCTGCAGGGCGACGCCGACCTGAACGCCGGCACCCCCACGGCAGGCATCACATCCGACCGCGACACCTACGACCGCGACACGGATGCCCGGGGCGCCGTTGGCCACGACACCTCCGGTCCCACCACGGACGACGCCATGACCCGGTCCGAGGAGAGGCTGCACGTGGGCAAGGAGCGTGAGGCCACCGGCCGGGTACGTTTGCGCAAGTACGTCACCACCGAAAACGTCACCAAGACCATCCCGGTGGAGCGCGAAGAAGTCCGGATTGAGCGTGAGCCCATCACCGACGCAAACCGCGGTGCCGCCCTCGGCGGACCTGACATCAGCGAGGAAGAACACGAAGTGATCCTCCACGAGGAGCGCCCCGTCGTTGAGAAGGAAGCTGTTCCGGTGGAGCGGGTCCGGCTGGACAAGGACGTTGTCCGCGACGACGTCACGGTCAACGAGGAAGTCCGCAAGGAGAACATCGAAACAGACGGCGATCACCGCCGCTGACCGGCGCGGGGGCTTCGGCCCCCGTCCCGCGGGCGGGCTGATTGAATCAGCAGCCCTGACACGGTGAACGGCGCCGGGAGCTACCTTGGGGGCTCCCGGCGCCGCTGCCGTTTAAAACGCTGGTGCAGCCGCGCCGGAAGCGGTGGCTGCACCAGCCAGTAGGACGAATATCTTCAGAACTTACGGTTCATCTCTCATTCGCGGCTCCTGTTTTCCCGGTTGACGGTATCCGGGTACACGGCTGGCAGCGTCCACGTCCGGCAGCCAGCAGAAATCGCACCATGCCCTCAGCGGGGCGGCGGGTTTTGGTTTCTACCAATTTTACGGCGGGGCAGGGCAAAAAGCGCCGCATGCCGGGGCACTTGATTGGTGATCAGTGCCGCCCTGGAGCCTGTCGTTCGCGGGTCCGGCACGCCCGGCGTGACACCATGGAACACGATGAAACTGCGCGCTGATCAGACCGGAGACCGTGGCCTACCCATGCCGTTATGGCTGCAGGGTGCCCTTGAAGCGGCGCAGGCGGCCATCATTTCGGCCCTGGTGGTCGTGGCGCCCATCGTCGCTGTCTGGGCCACTGCAGGATTCCAGAACGGGCAGTTCGAAGTCCTGGCCCGCCTGGCCGGACAGTCCTGGCTCCTGGTCCACGGGGTGCCGCTGGAACTTGCCGGCACAGGACCCGGGACTGCCACCCACGGCGGGTCCGGCATCCTGAGCCTGATTCCCCTGGGCCTGACCCTCATCCCGTTCCTCCTGGCCTGGCGCGCCGGCCGGCGGCTGGCCCGCGCCTCCTATACGGACCAGCTGTGGCAAGCGCTGCTGGGCTCGTGGGCAGTGTATGCAGCGTTCGGCGCTGCCACCGGGTTCGTCTGCCGCAGCACCGACGTCGGCATCAACCTCTGGTTCGCCATGCTGGTTCCCCTGGTCCCGTTCGGGCTGGGAATGGTGATTGGCGCACGGAGGGAGGCCGGGTCCTGGAGCCGGCTGATCGGCGTTGACGCCGTGGACTGGATCTCGCGCACCAGCCAGCACTCACGCTGGGCCGGATCGTACTTCGCATCCGCGGCCAAAGCAGGGTCCGTCGCCGTGCTGTCCGCCCTCACCCTGGCCGCAGTGCTGCTGGCGGCAGACCTGTTCATCCACTGGAACCTGGTGGTTTCCGTTTATGAAGCGCTCGACGCCGGCCCGGTAGGAGGTGCCGCCCTCACCATCGCGCAGCTGGGCTTCCTGCCCAACCTTGTGGTGTTCGCCCTCGCCTGGACGTCCGGCGCGGGATTTGCCATGGGGGCAGGCTCCCAGGCCGGGGCGCTGGGCACCGCCGTCGGGCCGCTTCCGTCCATACCGGTCCTGGCTGCCATCCCGTCGGGGTCCCTGGACTACGCCTTCGTGGCCCTGGTTGTTCCGGTGCTGGCAGGTGTCATGGCGGGATGGTGGTTCCTGCGGGAGGGCGAAAACCACTTCGACGAATGGCTCGCCATCAAGGTCCACGCCCGCTGGTTCACCGCCGCCGTCTCCACGCTGGTGCTCGGCGTGCTCGTGGGGGTGGCGGCGGGCCTGCTGACCGCCTCCCTGGCCTGGATCGCCAGGGGGTCAGCCGGCCTTGGCCGCTTGACGGCCATTGGGCCCGACCCCCTGTGGACCGGCCTGTGGGTCGCTGCCGAGGTAGGCATCGGCGTCGTTGTCGGTTACGCTGCCGGACCGTGGCTGGAGCGGGAGAACACCGGGGCAGCGGAACACGATGCGGAGCTGGTCCACTAGGACCAGGCCGCGGCTAGCGGACCTTGGCAGGCAGGACGTCCTGGAACTGCGCCATGCACGCATGGGTCGCCCGGTCCGTCAGCGCCCGGCCCAGGCACGCCTGGTACTCGCGCACCTGGTCAAACAGGACCATGGTGGTGACAATCAGCAGCACCATGACGGCGGCCACCACCAGCCCTGAAATGGTGCCCAGGAGAACCAGCCTGGATTCCTTAAGGCGGATTGACCGGACCAGCAGGACTACCCCCAGGACCAGGCCCGCGGCGGTCAGCACGGTTGCCAGCCACAGGTAGCCGACGTCCAACTGGTACACGAAGAACGATCCGAAGACCGAGACCACGAACATCCGGAACAGGGTGCGGGTCTTGGCAAGGGAAGCTTTCGCCGCCTCGCTGAGCGGGGGCCTGACCTGCTGCTGCCCGCTGCGGCCCGGTTCGCTGTTCATGTTTTCCAGCGTACGCGAGCCTGCACCTAAGCTGGACCAATGCGTATCGTCGTCCTCGTTTCCGGAACCGGGTCCAATCTCCAGGCAGTCATCGACGCCGTCAAGGCGGGGGACCTCGACGTGGACATCGCAGCGGTGGGCGCGGACCGCGAGGGAACCTACGGCGTCGAGCGCTCCGCTGCCGCCGGGATCCCCACCTTCGTAGTGGACTTCAAGGCCTACCCGGACCGCGCAGACTGGAACGCGGCGCTGACCCGGGCTGTGGCCGCCTACAAGCCGGACGTGGTGGTGTCCTCCGGGTTCATGCGGATCGTCAGCCCGGAGTTCATCGACGCTTTCCAGGGCAAATACCTCAATACGCACCCGGCCCTTCTCCCGGCCTTCCCCGGTGCGCACGGCGTGCGCGATGCCATGGCATACGGCGTGAAGGTCACCGGCTGCACCGTGCACTGGGCAGACGCCGGCGTGGACACCGGACCCATCATTGCCCAGGAAGCCGTGGCCATCGAGGACACCGACACCGAGGAAACCCTGCACGAGCGCATTAAGGTGGTTGAGCGCCGGCTGCTGGTCTCCACCCTGGCCGCCCTGGCCGCCGACCCCGCGTACTCCGCAGCCTAGGGCGGGTTTACTGCAGGCGCGCCTGCCGGGTTTCCGGGGAGAAGAACGCCATCCACAGCACGGAGGCCAGCACCAGGGCACCGGCCAGGGCGAAGGATGTGGCCAGCCCGAATTCCGGCCAGAAGTAGTTGGCAAAGATTAACGGCCCAAAACCCGCACCGAGACGCGAGAATGTGGACGCCCAGCCGAACCCGGTGCCGCGCAGTTCGGTGGGATAAAGCTCAGAGACATACGCATAGAGCACCGGAATGGCCACCTGCACCACGAACCCGAACACCAGCAGCCAGAACACCGCGGCCGTGGGGATGTCCACCACGAACGCCACGATCACCAGGGTCAGTGCGGACAGCGGACCGGTGATGGCAAGGATCCATTTACGCCCCACCCGCTCCACCAGGAGCGCCGCCACCACCACGCCCAGGAAGCCGACGGCGGCCATGGACGCCGTGGTGACGAACGCCTTGTATTCGGCGAACCCGGCGCCGATAAGGATCCTCGGCATCCACGTCAGGGACAGGTAGTAGACCAGCAGGATGCTGAAGAACAGGGCCCAGGCGGCAGCCGTGATCTTCCAATTGAACTGCCACACCGAGCGCAGCTGGGTCCAGGCGCTGCCGGCGGAAAGCCGTGGAACGTCCCGGGCATCGGGAAGGCTGTAGGCGCGGGGTTCCGCCCCGGTGGCTTCCACCAGCCCGTCGATGATTGTGGCGGCCTCCTCCCGCCGGCCCTTCCTGATCAGGAACAGCGGCGACTCCGGCACGCTCCGCCGGATCCAGAAGACCAGCAGGGCGGGAAGCACCATCACCAGCATGGTCAGGCGCCAGTCGCCGTAGAGGGCCACCAGTCCGGCGGAGACGAACCCTGCCAGGGCTGCGCCGATGGGCCACCAGCCGTCCATGGCTGTCAGCACCTTGCCGCGCTGCTTCCGGGGGGTGAACTCACCCACCAGGGCGTAATCCACGGGAATGCAGCCACCCAGGCCAAACCCGGCCATGAACCGGAAGACACAGAACCAGATGAAGTCGGGGGCGAACGCGCCCAGGACGGTAAACACCGAGAACAGCAGCAGGGTGGCGGTGAAGGCCTTCTTGCGGCCCACGGTGTCCGCAATCGTTCCCCAGATGAAGGCACCCAGGGCCATGCCGATCAGGTTCGCCGTACCCACCCAGGCGGCCTCTCCGGCGGAGAGCGACCAGTGCTTGGAGAGCAATGGAATCAGGATGCCATTCAGGGTCACATCCCAGGCGTCGAACATGAAGCCGAGGCCCCCGATCAGGAAGATCCTGCCCTGGACTTTCCATCGCCAGGGAAGTTCCTGGACCACCTGTTCGCCGCTGGGCACAGTGGTGTAAGTGTTCATCGCCGCCTCCTGTTCAAAACTCTAGCCCGCGCCCACGGCGTTCACACTCCGGCCGACACACCGGCCAACCGCGCCTTCGCGATAAACTGGCCCTATCCCCACCAACCGCGGCCCTGTTCCGCGAGATAAGACGGAGACATTTGTGAGCTTCACGCAGCATGAGCGCGTATCCATTGACCGTGTACCCATCCGCCGGGCCCTGATCTCGGTTTACGACAAAACCGGTCTGGAGGAGCTCGCAACGGGCCTGCACGCCGCGGGCGTAAAGCTCGTCTCCACCGGTTCCACGGCCAAGAAGATCGCCGCCGCGGGCATTCCCGTGCAGGAGGTTGAGGAAGTCACCGGTTCGCCCGAGATGCTGGACGGCCGCGTCAAGACGCTGCACCCGCGCGTCCACGGCGGAATCCTGGCGGACCGCCGCGTCCCGGCCCACATGGAAACCCTCGCCAGCATGGACATCGAAGCCTTCGACCTGGTGGTGGTGAACCTCTACCCGTTCGTGGAAACGGTCAAGTCCGGTGCCGCGCAGGATGACGTCGTGGAGCAGATCGACATCGGAGGCCCCGCCATGGTGCGGTCGGCCGCGAAGAACCACGCCGCCGTCGCCATCGTGGTGGATCCGTCCTTCTACGGCCAGGTGGTGGAGGCTGCCGCCGCCGGCGGCTTCGACCTGAAGACGCGCCGCCGCCTCGCCGCTAAGGCATTCGCCCACACCGCCGCCTACGACAACGCGGTGGCCACCTGGACCGCCAGCCAGTTCCTGGACGAGGACGGCGACGGCGTCATCGACTGGCCCGCCTACGCCGGCCTGTCCCTGGAGCGTTCCGAGGTCCTGCGCTACGGCGAGAACCCGCACCAGCAGGCTGCCCTGTACGTGGACAAGGCTGCGCCGATGGGCATCGCCCAGGCGGACCAGCTGCACGGCAAGGCCATGAGCTACAACAACTTCGTTGACGCCGACGCCGCCCTGCGCGCCGCCTACGACTTCGCTGAGCCCGCCGTCGCCATCATCAAGCACGCCAACCCGTGCGGTGTGGCCGTCGGGTCCGCCGACGCCGCGGACCCCATTGCCGATGCCCACGCCAAGGCCCACGCCTGCGACCCGGTCTCCGCGTACGGTGGCGTCATCGCCGCGAACCGCACGGTTACTGCCGGCATGGCGAACACCGTCAAGGACATCTTCACCGAGGTGGTCATCGCCCCCGGCTTCGAGCCCGAGGCAGTGGAGATCCTCTCCAAGAAGAAGAACATCCGCCTGCTCGCCCTGCCCGAGGGCTACGGCCGCTACCCCACGGAGTTCCGCCAGGTCTCCGGCGGCATGCTGGTCCAGGTCAGCGACAAGGTGGACGCCGACGGCGACAACCCCGCCAACTGGACCCTCGCAGCCGGTGAAGCCGCGGACGGGAAGACCCTCGCGGACCTTGCCTTCGCCTGGACCGCCTGCCGGGCCGCGAAGTCCAACGCCATCCTCCTCGCAGAGAACGGCGCCGCTGTGGGCATCGGCATGGGCCAGGTCAACCGCCTGGACTCCTGCCGCCTGGCCGTGGAACGGGCCAACACCCTGGGCGTCACGGTGGAGTCCGACGTCGAAGGTGCCGGCGGCGCTTCCAACGCGGACGCGAGCGGCGCACCAGAGCGTGCCCGCGGTGCCGTGGCCGCCTCTGACGCGTTCTTCCCGTTCGCCGACGGGCTGCAGATCCTGATCGACGCCGGCGTCCGCGCCGTGGTGCAGCCGGGCGGTTCCGTCCGGGATGAGGAAGTCATCGCGGCAGCGAACGCCGCCGGCATCACGATGTACTTCACCGGAGCCCGCCACTTCTTCCACTGATCCCCACCGCCGTCCTAACCTCGCTGCGCTCGGCCTGGGAACCCGGGCGGCGTGGGCCCGGATTAACGAAACGGCGCCCGTCCCCATCGCAGGGGACGGGGGCCGTCGTCGTTGTGCTGGTTCAGTCCTGGTCGCCGGGGCCGGGTCCGGGCTCCGGGAGCTGAATCTCCCGGGGCTTCGCCGCCGCCATCCGCTCCTCTGTCCAGTACTCGAGGACTTCCTCGGGGGACTGGTTCAGGTCCACGTGGCTGACGGGATCCTCCTTCGGATCAGGTGCCTTAGGACTTTGCTGCACTGTTGAAGGTTGCCTGGATGACTTTGCCCCAGTACGGGCCGTACATCACAGCTGAGCCGTTGTAGCCATAGCTGTTGATGGAGTTCTGTACGCCGTCTGAGCCGATGCCGATGAACCACGGTCCGCCCGATGAACCGCCCGTCATGTCGCACGGGATGCCCTGGGTACCGAACTGGGGGTTGTTGGGGTCATCCGTGGCCCTACCGGTGCAGCTGAACAGGGACGTGCCGTTGAACGGCGAGGCCTGCGGGTAGCCGTACGACGTGTAGGTCAGGCCCCGTGCCTGGTTGAAGGCAGTGCCAGAGCCGCCGACAACGTCGGTGAGCCGGTCACCGTTGCTGTCCTTATTCACGACGGCGAAGCCGGTGTCATAGGTCATGTCGCCGTTGGAGGCCCATTGGGTGGGCGCGTACAGGGCCCTGGCGGTCCACTTGCCGGAGGGTGCCGCGCCGTTGTCGTAGGCGGGCACGAAGACGAAGTTGGTGGCGTACGCGCCCGGGCCCTCGTTCACGCAGTGACCGGCGGTAGCCACGGTGCTGCCGTTGGTCGAGGCGACGGCGTTGCCCGAGCACACATAGTTGGTGCCGCCCATGGTGAAGAAGACTTTGCCGATGTGGGAGACGGGATCCTCGCTCTGGGCAATGGTGGGCTTGCCCTTGGTCCCCTTGGTGGAGGAAGGCTTGCCCTTCTCGACAAGGGCGGCGCTGGAGCGGTTGCCGCGGCCCAGCGCCTTGCCGGCCAGGGCGTCACCTGAAACGGCGCTCTGCATACGCTCCGGGGTCCAGTAGTCCGCCGCGCCGTCGGCATTGAGCGTGACGCCGGCCACGGACGGTGCCTCATGTCCATCCGACGGTGCCGGCGCGGCTGAGGCCCCGCCCGCCGAAGTGAGTGCCAGCACGGCGGCAGCCGAGAAAGTCAGGAGGCCGGAAGCCAGAGACCTGGTGCGTGTCATTGTTGTCCTGTCTGAACGGGGTTTGGCCCTGGATCGGGAGTGACTTAGCGAATTTATCGCCACGGGACAAGTTTGTACACAGTAGTGAGATATCAAATACCGGCTTAGGACCCTTTCCCTGCCCCGGCTGTCTTCTGGTTGACGACGGTGGCCCCGGCACCCGGGCGTGTCCCGCCGTCGGCCGTTCTCTATCGCTGTAATCCTGCTCACCGCCGGGGTAACGCTGGGACTTCGGTACGGTTCAACGCCATGTCCTCGGGTAAGTTGTACATGGTGAAATAGACCGAATTTTTCACAATCAAGCCGACCCACAGGGAGACGCCCGCGCATGTCCAAGATTATCTACACCCACACCGACGAAGCGCCGATGCTGGCTACCTATTCGTTCCTGCCCATCATCGAGGCGTTCGCTTCGACTGCAGGTGTGGAGGTGGAGACCCGCGACATTTCGCTCGCCGGCCGCATCATTGCTGTGTTCGGTGACTACCTCACCCCGGAGCAGCAGATCGGTGACGCCCTTGCTGAACTCGGTGAGCTGGCGAAGACGCCGGAAGCCAACATCATCAAGCTGCCCAACATCAGCGCCTCCATCCCGCAGCTGAAGGCGGCCATCGCCGAGCTGCAGGGGCAGGGCTACGCCCTGCCGGATTACCCGGACAACCCCTCCTCCGACGAGGAAACCGCCGTCCGCTCGCGCTACGACAAGATCAAGGGATCCGCCGTGAACCCGGTCCTGCGTGAAGGCAACTCGGACCGCCGCGCCCCGCTGTCCGTCAAGAACTACGCACGCCAGAACCCCCACTCCATGGGCGCCTGGACCGCTGACTCCAAGACCAACGTGGCCACCATGGGCCAGGACGACTTCCGCTCCAACGAGAAGTCCGTGGTCATCGAGTCAGACGGCACGATCGCCATCCAGCTGGTCCGCGAGGACGGCTCCGTGAAGGTCCTGAAGAAGGCATTCCCCGTCCTGGCCGGCGAGGTCATCGACGGCACCGTGATGCGCGCCGCCGCTCTGGACGAGTTCCTGAAGGCCCAGGTTGCCCGTGCCAAGGAAGAAGGTGTGCTGTTCTCCGCGCACCTGAAGGCCACCATGATGAAGGTCTCGGACCCCATCATCTTCGGCCACGTGGTCAAGGCCTACTTCTCGGAACTGTTCCAGACCTACGGCAAGCAGCTCTCCGCCGCCGGCATCAGCCCCAACAACGGCCTTGCCGCCATCCTCAGCAGCCTCGAGGACCTGCCGGAAGACGTCCGCGACGGCGTGCAGAACCTGATCAAGAAAGGCCTGGAAGACGGCCCCGCCCTGGCCATGGTGGATTCTGACAAGGGCATCACCACCCTGAACGTCCCCAGCGACGTCATCGTGGACGCCTCCATGCCCGCCATGATCCGCAGCTCGGGCCACATGTGGGGCCCGGACGGCAAGGAAGCGGACACCCTGGCAGTCCTGCCGGACAGCTCCTACGCCGGCATCTACCAGGTGGTCATCGATGACTGCCGCGCCAACGGCGCCTACGACCCCACCACCATGGGCACCGTGCCCAACGTCGGTCTCATGGCACAGGCGGCTGAGGAATACGGCAGCCACGACAAGACGTTCGAGATCCAGGAAGCCGGCAAGGTGCAGATCGTTGACGGCTCCGGCAACGTCCTGATCGAGCACGAGGTCTCCGAGGGCGACATCTGGCGCGCCTGCCAGACCAAGGACGCCCCCATCCGCGACTGGGTCAAGCTGGCCGTCACCCGCGCCCGCGCCTCCCAGACCCCTGCCGTGTTCTGGCTGGACGAGGAACGCGCCCACGACGCCAACCTGATCGCCAAGGTCAACGAGTACCTGAAGGACCACGACACGGAGGGCCTGGACATCCAGATCATGGCCCCGGTCAAGGCCACTGCCTTCACCCTGGAACGCATCCGCAAGGGCCAGGACACCATCTCCGTCACGGGCAACGTGCTCCGCGACTACCTGACGGACCTGTTCCCCATCCTGGAACTGGGCACCAGCGCCAAGATGCTCTCCGTGGTCCCGCTGATGAACGGCGGCGGACTCTTCGAGACCGGCGCCGGCGGCTCGGCCCCGAAGCACGTCCAGCAACTGCTCAAGGAAAACCACCTCCGCTGGGACAGCCTGGGTGAATTCCTGGCCCTGGCCGTGAGCTTCGAGCACCTGGCCACCACCACGGGCAACGCCCGCGCCCAGGTCCTGGCCGACACCCTGGACCGCGCCACCGGAACGTTCCTGCTGGAGAACAAGTCCCCGAGCCGCCGCGCCGGTGAGCTCGACAACCGTGGCAGCCACTACTTCCTGGCCCGCTACTGGGCCGAGGAACTGGCCAAGCAGACCGACGACGCCGACCTGGCCGCCGCGTTCAGCTCGGTCGCCAAGGAGCTTTCCTCCCAGGAGGAAACGATCGTGGGCGAGATGGCCGAGGTCCAGGGCTCACCCGTGGACATCGGGGGCTACTACCGCCCGGACGACGCCAAGGCTTCGTCCGTGATGCGTCCTTCCGCCACCCTGAACAAGGTCATCGCCAGCCTGGCCTAATACCGGCTGGTAAGGCAGAGAGAAGCGGTGCCCCGGTTTCCACCGGAGCACCGCTTCTTTTGCTTTGTCGCCTTGGCGGGCGCGGGCTCAGTTCTTGCCTTTGCCCTTGTCGCCGTTGTTCTTTCCGCCGTCCGTTCCGTTGCCGGCGGTGTTGCCCTGTGCCGGTGCCTGTGCCGGTGCCGGTGCCACTTCGGGAGCTGGCTGCGGCGCAGTTGCGGGGGAGGGGTCCTGTGCTGCCTGGCCGGCGGCAACGCGGGCGTCTTCTGCAGCCTTCGCGGCCGCCGCCTGCGCGGCAACCGCTTCAGTGAGGTCTGCCCGGACGGCGGTGGCCACCGTGGTGATGCTGCGGCGGCGCTCTTCGGAGACCTGGCCCTTTGCCTGGGCAGCTGAGAGGTCCGCTTCCAGACCCTCCAGTGCCTTCAGCGCGGCTGCCGGATCGTTTTGGGATGAAGCCTGGGTGACCTCAAGGACCCGTGCCTGGAGCTGTGTTGCCGCTTGGCGCTGCAGTCCGCTCCCGGGGGCGGCGCAGGCGTTGAGGACGGTGGCAGCCAGCAGGGCCGCGGTGCAGGCCAGCAACAGCCGGCCCGGCACACCCTGCCGCAGGCTCACGGCGCCACGCTCTTTTGAAGTTCCTGGAGGTGGTCGCCCAGGACGCCGGTCACCGTGGGGTAAGGGACGACGTCGGCGGGCCGGGCGGTGATGCTCATCAGCACCGCGGCAGCGGCTGCGGCGATCACCAGGGCAGCGAGCACTACGGCCAGCCAGATCCTCTGGTTCCTTGACAGGCGGGGCTTGCCGGAGGCCTTGGCCGTGGGGGCGGCTGCCGTCCCGGAACCGGATTGCCGGACAGGATCAGATTCAGGCACAGGATCAGATGCGGTTGCAGGGGTCTGGGCCGACGGATCGTCAGAGGACCCGGAAGCCATGGCCCCGGTGGCCGCAGCTGCCTCCCGGACTTCATCCACCGATTCCTCGGCAGTGATGGTCGGAGGGTGGAAGGGCATGGCCGGCAGTACCCGCGTGGTCTCCGGCGCCAGTTCTCCGGGCGTTGAGGCCGGGGAAACCAACGCCTGGCGGAGGGCGGTCTCTATGTCGGCGGCCGATGGCCGCTCCAGCGGCTCGATGGTGGTCATGGAACGGATGAGGTCGGCCCATTCGGAGGGGACGTCGTCGGGAATTTCCGGGGCGCGGTGAAGCCGGGCAACCGCGGATTCCACGGCGCTGCCGGGGTATTCCACGGTGCCCTTGATGCATTCCAGCAGCACCAGCCCGAAGGAGTAGATGTCCGTGGCTGACGACAGCGGCTTGCCCAGGGCCTGTTCCGGGCTGAGGTAGGCGGCGGTGCCCACCATGGTGCCCGTGGCCGTGAGCCGCGTGGAATCGACAATCCTGGCGATGCCGAAGTCCGTGAGCTTGGGCCGCAGTGGCTCGCCTGGCCGGATCTGGACCAGGAGGATGTTGCCCGGTTTGATGTCGCGGTGGATGATGCCCAGGCCGTGCACATAGGCCAGCGCGTCGGCGATGCCTGCGCCGATGACGCTCAGCTCTTCAAGGGGTACCCTGCTGTGCCGGATACGGGCACGCAGGTCCTGGCCCTCCACGAGCTCCATGGTCAGGAAAGGCCGGGGCTCATCCGGAATGCGGTCATCGATACCGGCGTCGAAGAGGGTTACCAGGCCGGGGTGGTTGAGTGTGGCGAGGAGCTGGATTTCCGCTTCCTGGCGCTTGAGTTCCTCCGCGTCCGGGGCCTGCGGGGCGAAGAGCTTCAACGCCACATCGCGGCCCAGGTTTTCGTCCCGCGCACAGTACACCGATGACATTCCGCCGCGGCCAATGACATCACCCAACCGGTAGCGACCGCCGACAACTTCATTCTTGATGGAGCTAGGCGATTCCGCCACCATGACCGTTCCTCCCGGTGCACTGCGGCACTGTCGTACCTCAAATTATACGGGCGGTGAGGTGGAACCGGCGATTGACCGGGGTCTTTCCCGTGGCGGCAGGCCGACGGCCCGGCGGTGAAAGCGTCTACCTCCACCGCCGGACCATTGGCTACAAGGACATGTGTGCTGATGACATGTTTTGTATCGTCGCTTCGTTTCCGGGCTGGTGTCCTCCTTCCGTCAGCCCGCTGAGCGCTGCCGCTTCAGGCGCCTCGCTGCGGGCGTTTCCTGTTGCGGGTGAAGTTAGGACACCTTGCGCTTGCGGAGCGCCAGGAGTCCGGCGGCCAGGAGCAGCAGGGCGAGGGGGATCAGTGATCCGTCCCAACCGGTGTTGGCGAGGCCGGTGTGGGCAGCGCCTCCGTTGGCAAGGGCAGCATTGCCGCCGGCCGCGGTGCCGCGGGGTACCGTCACGGTGGCGATTGCCCCGCCCACCACCGCAGTTGAGCCGGCCGGTGCTGCCGTGAAGCCCTCTGCTCCCGTATCACCGGTGCCACCGCTGGAGTCACCGTCCGTGGTGCCATTACCAGCGCCGTTGTCGCCACTGGTGTCCGAGCCCGGGGTGCTGGTGCCGGGATCCATTGTTCCGGGATCAACTGCTCCCGGATCAAGGGTGCCGGTGTCGCCCGTGGTTCCGTCACCCGGGGTGGTGCCGGGACCGGACGTTCCCGGCGTGCCTGTGGTGTTGTCGCCGCCGAGCCCGATGCCGAGGTCAACGCCAAGATCGGCAACAGCATCCAGGCCGCTGCCGTCTGCAGTCCCGGCGCCCACAGCAGCACCAAGGTCTGCCGCTGCATCGATGGCTCCTGCCGTGTCACCGTTAGTGACAGCCCCGAGGGTGATGTCGAGGGCTGCGTCCACAGTGCTGCCGGCTCCGGTGGCGTCACCGTCTGTGAGGCCGCCCAGCCCCAGGCCTACGGCTGCATCGACCACGAGGTCTGCCGTGGTGCCGTCCGTAGTACCAGTGCCGGCGGTGGCGGGGTCGGTGATGGTCACAGTGCCGAGGCCGAGGTTGACGTCTGCCGCGGCTGCCAGGTCGGTGGTGCCTGTTGTAGTCCCGGTGCCGGGGGTTGCGGGATCGGTGACTGTCACTGTCCCGAGTCCGAGGTTGACGTCTGCTGCGGCTGCCAGGTCGGTGGTGCCGGTGGTGGCGGGATCGGTGGCTGTCACTGTCCCGAGTCCGAGGTTGACGTCTGCTGCCGCTGCCAGGTCGGTGGTGCCGGTGGTGACGGGATCGGTGGCTGTCACGGTCCCGAGTCCGAGGTTGACGTCTGCCGCGGCTGCCAGGTCGGTGGTGCCTGTTGTAGTCCCGGTGCCGGTGGTTGCAGGATCAGTAGTCGCCACAGTCCCGAGTCCGAGGTTGACGTCTGCTGCCGCTGCCAGGTCGGTGGTGCCGGTGGTGGCGGGATCGGTGGCTGTCACGGTCCCGAGTCCGAGGTCCGCGGTGGCGCCGACGGCGAGGTTCGCCGTGGTGCCGTCCGTCACTCCGCTGCCGCTGGTTGCAGGATGAGTAGTCGCCACAGTCCCCAGCCCCAGGTTGACGTCCACTGCGGCGGCGACACCTGTTGATCCGGACGGCGTTGGGTCACCCAGCAGGCCCAACGACGTCGAGTCAGCGGGTGCCGCCGCCGAGATGAGGGCGGAGGCGGAAAGGTCCGTCCCGCTGGTGGTGTCCGCCGCGTTGGCGGTGGCGCAGCCGAAGGCCAGGAGGCCGCCGGCAAAGAGGGTGCTCAGCAGCCCTCTGCGAAGAGTGCAGTTCATGGTGTTTACTCCTGAAATAGTTGAGTGTCCGGGCGCTGGACAGCTGCCCGTAAAGCCGCGTGCTGCCCTCGGGAGGGCAGAGGGCCTCAACTAGTCAGGGGAAGAACCGGGGTCGAATGACACCGGCGCAGGGGCATGCTCGGGGGACCGGTCGGCGCGAACACTCCCGGCCCGGTCAAAGTCAAAGTAGAAGGGGTTGAACCACGCGGCGGCAGGGGATGTGCCGCCCGCTGATCCTCCGCTGCCCGTGCCGGACGCCGGGGCTGCGGGAGCCTGGGCAGGCAGGGGCAAGGGGTCCGGCAGGGGCTGCTCCGCAACAGAGCCAGCCGTCGCGGATACCCCGGACTGAGGCGCCGCCGTAGGGGCCAGGATGCCCGGCCCCAAGGGTTCCAAGCTCGTACCGTTGTGGGCTGCGGGTGACGCGGATGACGCCTCAACAGCCTGGTCAGATTCCGGGGCCGTGACCATGCCATCCGGCGCATCTTCCACGGCTGCGGGCTGATCCTGGGCGGGAGCAGGGACTGCTTCGGTGGGGACATCCACTTGCACGGCATCCAAAGGCGGGACGGGCAACGGGGCAGCGCCGGTCAAAAGATCTGAAACCGGTTGGAGCACCGGCTCAAGGACCGGAACCGTCTCGGCTGCAGGGGCTGCAACTTCCTGGGCCACACCGGCAGCCACGGTATCGGCCAACTCAACAAGGGGAGCCGAGACCTCGGAAACAGTTCCGGCCGGAACCACCTGGTTCACCACGGGAACGGCGGCAATAAGGTCGTCTGCGAGGCCGGCAACCGGCGTTACGACAGGCTGCAGCAGCCCGGGGGATTCGGCGGGTCCAGTCGTGGAGGCGGCAGGAACGGGTGAAACCGTAGCCGCAAGATCATGGCTCAGGGACGACACCGAACTGGTAACGCCACCGAGCAGTGAAGTGGAATCGGTCCCGGCATCGGCAGTTGCAGCCGTAGATGAAAGAGTTAACCAGGTGGCCGCGGCCGCTCCTGCCAGGAGCACCGGGCGCAGGGCACGCCATGGAGAACTACTACGAGCCATGCGTACCACCCCCCAGTGACCGGCGCAATCGATGCTTTCTAAATGCTAAGGCTGCTTATCGCATGAAGTCCAGCATTCACTCAAGGGAATTTACAAATGCCGGTAACGGACGCAGAAACTGTCAATGGCAAAGCCGGGCCGTCACGGTGACTTGACGTTCGGGCAAGAGCTGCCCGCCGCCGTCGTACGCCGCCTTTGAGGATCCTGCTAGTGGCTGTCGTTGGGGTAGGTCACTCCGAGTTGGGCGCGCACACCGTCGAAGAGGCGCATGGTGTTCAGGGTGTCCTCAAGCGGCATGACCGGACTCTCGGTCAGCCCCTGCTGGACACACCTCATCACCTCGCGCAGCTCGTAGGCGTAGCCCTTTCCCACGACGTCGAAGGTCTCCGTCCGGCGGTCCTCCCACCCCTTGGCGATGACGAGTTCGCGGGGGTTGTTGATGGAACCCACGCTTTGCAGGAAGCCCAGACTGCCGGCCACCGTGGCGGTGCGGGGTCCGTGGGCCAACAGGGAGGAGGTGAGCTGGACCTGGGCGGCGTGGCCGTAGCCAAGGCTCAGGGCGTTCTGCGCATCGACGCCGTCGTCGTTGACGAAGCCCGTGGCGCTGACGGTCTGCGGGAAGCCGAGCGTGCCGAGCGCCCACAGGAGCGGGTAGACGGACAGATCCAGCAGTGCGCCCCCGCCGTCCTTCCGGGCCCACAGCCTCGCGGTGGGGGAGTACGGTGCCGGGAAGCCAAGGTCGGCGGTCACCCAGTGGATGTCGCCCAGCTCTCCGGAGGCAGCGATTTCGAAGGCACGCTGCATTGAGGGCAGGAACCGGCTCCAGACCGCCTCCATGAGGAAAAGCTTCCGGCTGCGCGCCACCTCGATGAGTTCCGCCGCTTCCCGGGCGTTGATGGTGAAAGCCTTCTCGCACAGCACGTGCTTGCCGGCGTTGAGTGCGGCGAGAACCATCTCGTGGTGCTGCGCGTGCGGCGTCGCGACGTACACAACATCCACGGCGTCATCGGCGAGCAGCCGCTGGTAGCCGGGCACCCCGCCGTCGTCCCCGTACGCCTTGGAAAAGTCATACGCCACGGCAAACGCGTCCGCGGTGTCCTGCGCCCTGGAACTGACCGCGTACAGTTCGGCATCTTCAAGCAGGGCGAGATCCTGCGAGACGGCGCGGGCAATGCTGCCCGTGGCGATGATTCCCCAGCGCAGGGGAGCCCCGGTGGCGGACCGGGGATCCTGGTTGGGCTGGGTGGAAAGCCACGGCTTTGCGATCGGAGCAGTCATAGCTGCAATCCTGTCACAGGGCCGCCGGACGGCCCCGGAATTTCGCGCCCTGCGCGGGGTCGGCAACGGAAAGAGGCCGACGGCGGGAGGATACGTTGGGCGTTTCCCCCCGCCGCCGGCCCTGCCGGGCCAGGTTTCTCCGGGTCAGGCCGTGGCGACGACGGCGCTCCGTCCCCGGACCGGCTCTTCCGTCAGCTTGCCCTGCTGCAGGCGGAACCGGCGGTCGGTCTTGTTCGCCAGGACCTTGTCGTGGGTGACCACCAGGATGGTGGTGTTGTGGTCGCGGCTCAGCGAGCTGAGGAGCTCGATGATGTGGTCGCCGGTCTGCTCATCCAGGTTGCCGGTGGGCTCGTCGGCCAGGATCAGCTTCGGCTCATTGGCCAGGGCACGGGCAATGGCCACGCGCTGCTGCTCGCCGCCGGAGAGCCTGTTGATCCGCCGGTCGTGCTTGGACGGATCAAGCTGGACCTGTTCCAGCAAGTCCTTGGCGCGCTGCAGCCGGGCGGCCTTGCGGACCCTGGCGAACTCCATGGGCAGCATGACGTTGTCCACGGCGGACAGGTTGGGGATCAGGTTGAACTGCTGGAACACGAAGCCGATGTCCCGGCGTCGGTATTCCGTCAGCTTGGTGTCCGGCAGGCTTGCCAGGCTGACGCCGTCCACCACGACGTCCCCGCTGGTGGGTTTGTCCAGCGCGCCCAGCAGGGACAGCAGGGTGCTCTTGCCGCTGCCGCTCTTGCCCACGATGGAGGCCAGGGTGCCCTGCTCCAGGACAAAGCTGACGTCGTTGACCGGCTTGATGGTGCGGTCACCGGAGTTGAAGGTGCGGACGAGGTTCTTGACTTCAATCATGGCTATTCTCCTCGCAGGACTTCGATGGGACGGATGCGCGCGGTGAGCAGCGCGGGGACCAGGGCGCCGATGATGGCGACGCCGAACACGGCGGCGATGCCACCGGCGATGACGCCGGGTGATGCGCTCGCGGTGACCGAGTTCAGCAGTTGGGTGGCGCCACCCAAGGGGCCGCCCTGGAAGCCGCCTGCCCCGCCGGGCCCGCGGCCCGTGGTGGCAGTGGTTCTGGTGGTGTTGCTGCTGATCAGGGCGGACGCGATCCCGCCGCTGGCGAAGGATGCGATGGCTGCGCCCACTGCGCTGCCCAGGGCCGCCAGGACCAGGGCTTCGAGGACGAACTGCAGGCCGATGGTGCGGTTGGGTGCGCCGATGGCCTTCAGGACGCCGATTTCGCGGCGGCGCTCGCGGACCAGCATCACCATGATGAGCAGGATGATCAGTCCGGCGGTTCCGAGGGCGGCGATGAAGGCGATGAAGGAGATGTTTTTGACGCTGTCCAGGGAGCTGACCGCGGTCTGCAGGTTCTGCCCCTGGGTGACGTCGGCCTTGCCGGTGCCCAGGGCGGCCTGCAGGGCCGTCTTGGCGGTGGCGACGTTGTCCATCGAGTTGACGGTGACGATCATGCTGGACAGTTCACCCGGTGTGCCGGCGAGGGCCTGGGCGGTGGGGAGCGTGACGTAGACGGCGTTGTTCCCGAAGGCAGTGCCGGCGTCGAACAGTCCCGTCACCGTGTAGGTCTGGTCGTTGATGGTGAAGGTGGACCCAACGGTGAGGCTGTTTTTCTCCGCCAGCGTGGTGCCCAGCAGTGCTCCGGTGGCGGCTGCCGAGTAATCACCCAGCCCGGTGCCCTGCGTAATGTTCAGCGCCTTGCCCGTGGTGTCCACTTCAGCGCCGATGCCGGTGGCTGTGATCGGCAGGGACCGGGCCGGCTGCTGTGTGGTTCCGGTGGACCCGGTGGTTCCGTTGGCCTGCTGGTTGCGGTTGCCCAGGGTGCCTGCATCCACTGCCGCGCTGAGGCTTGTGGTCAGGGTGGCCGCGGCCTGGCCGCCGGGGCCCGCCTGCCCGGTTTGGCCGCCCGGTGCGGTTTGTCCAGCCTGCGCCGTCTGTGCCGCGGCAGCAGCCGTGTTCCGCAGCCGCAGGGATGAGGTCCCAACGACGGCACTGACGTTGGGGACGCCGGCGGCGGTGGCTGCCTGGTCGGCTGTGAGCGGCTCGCCGCCGCCTTCGAAGCCTTGGCCGCCGGCAGGGTTGACGGTCAGGCCGGTGCCGACGGAGGCGTTAAGCTCCTGCACTTTCGCCCCGACTGCCTGGTTCGCCACCAGCATGGCCAGTGCCAGGCCAATGGCGACGGCCAGCACCGCAACAACAGCTGCGGTGCGGACCTTGTTTCTGAAGGCATTGCCTACGCTTCGGGCAAGGACGCTCACGTTACTCCTATGGCTCAGGTGCCGGCGCGGGAGGCCGGCTTCCCACCAACCCTCGCCGGGCATCCTGTGCCGCAATCCGGCCGGACCTGTGTTTGGCCTGTGAAGGCGTACTCCTGAGGCAGGGCGCAGAAAAGCCCGGTCCCAGAGGGACCGGGCTTCCCGGTGACCGGTTTTATCCGGCCGTTTCCAAAAGGTGTTACTTGGTGATCGGGCCGAGTACCGGATCGTCCTTGTAGGCAGTCTTCACGTTGGCGGCGGTCACGATGACCGGCTCCAGCAGGTAGGCCGGTACGGTCTTAACCTTGTTGTTGTAGGACTTGTCGTCGTTGACCTCGGGCTTCTTGCCTGCCTGGAGGTCTTTCACCATGGTGATGGCGTGCTCAACGAGCTTGCGGGTGTCCTTGTTGATGGTGGAGTACTGCTCGCCCGCGAGGATGGACTTGACGGATTCAACCTCGGAGTCCTGGCCGGTGATGACAGGAATCGGCTTGCCGGCTGCCTTGACCGAGGTCAGGACGGCGCGGGCCAGGGTGTCGTTGGGGGAGAGTACGCCGTCCAGGGTTGCGCTGCCATAGCTGCCCGTGAGCAGCGTGTCTGCACGGCGCTGGGCGTTCTCTGCCTTCCAGCCCTGGGTCACTGCCTGCTCAAAGCCGGTCTGGCCGGACAGGACCTTGAGGGTGCCGTCGTCGATCTTCGGCTTCAGGACGCTCATGGCGCCGTCGAAGAACACCTTGGCGTTGGCGTCGTCAGGGGAGCCGGCAAAGAGCTCGATGTTGTACGGGCCTGTCGGCTTCTTGGCCTTCATGCCGTCCAGCAGGGCCTGTCCCTGGAGGACGCCGACCTTGAAGTTGTCGTAAGCGACGTAGTAGTCCACGTTCTCGGTGTTCAGCAGCAGGCGGTCATAGGCGATGATCGTGGCGCCGCTGTCCTTGGCCTGCTTCAGCTGCGTTCCCAGCTGGGAACCGTCGATGGCACCCACGATAATGACCTTGGCACCCTTGGTGACCATGGCGCTGATCTGGTTCTGCTGCTCAGAGACGCCGCCATTGGCGAACTGGACGTCAGCCTTGAACCCTGCACCGCTGAGGCCGTCGTTGAAGAGCTTTTCGGCCAGAACCCAGTTTTCACTGGTCTTCTGCGGGAGTGCCACGCCGATGGACGAGTCCTGCGGGAATCCGCCCGCGCCGCCGCTGGCTCCGCCCGAAGGGGACTCCGAGCGGCCGCAGCCCGTCAGCGCCAGTGCTGCGATGGCAGCAACCGCTGCGGCCTTTCCTGCTTTACCAAACATTCGCATTGTTGGTTCTCTTTCTTTGTTGTGTATAACTCGGTCAGGTCGCGGGAGCTCAGGCTTCCCTGGCGATCGCTTCCTTGGTGGAGGTGGTTTCGTCGGGCTGGAGCGGGTTGCTCGGGCCACCGCCGGAGGGGCGGTTGAAGTTCCTGGTCAGCATGCCGATGATGGACGTCTTGCCCTGGCTCTTGTTGTAGACGTCGAAGGCGACGGCGATCAGGAGCACCAGGCCCTTGATGATCTGGGTCAGGTCTGCACCGACGCCGAGGAGCTGCAGGCCGTTGTTCAGGACTGCCATGACCAGGCCACCGATGATGGACCCGATCACGGTGCCCACGCCGCCGGTAACGGCCGCGCCACCGATGAAGACTGCGGCGATGGCGTCCAATTCCCAGCCGACGCCGTCGAACGGACCCGAGGCGGTGGACCGGCCGACGAAGATCATGCCGGCCAGGCCGGCCAGGATGGACATGTTCATCATGACCAGGAAGTTGACCTTCTTGGACTGGACGCCGGAGAGCTCTGCTGCATGGCGGTTGCCACCCACGGCGTAGACGTGGCGGCCGATGACGGTGCGTGAGGAGATGAAGCCGTAGATCAGGACAAGGACGGCCAGGATGAGGCCGGGGATGGGGAAGGAGGTGCCCGGGCGGCCCGTGGCGAACAGGTACGTGGCGTAGAGAATGGCGGCGCAGACGAGGACCAGCTTGAGGACGGTGACCCACATTTCGGGAACTTCGGCACCGAGTGCCTTGGCCCTGGCGCGGGAGCGCAGCTCGCTGACAACCACGAAGGCAGCGGCGGCAAGGCCGAGCAGCAGGGTCAGGTTGTTGTAACCGATGTTGGGTCCTACTTCGGGCAGGTAGCCGGAGCCCAGGTACTGGAAGTCCGAGGGGACCGGGATGGTGTTGGACTTGCCCACGAACTGGTTGAAGCCACGGAACAGGAGCATGCCTGCCAGGGTCACGATGAACGCCGGAATTCCGACGTACGCGGTCCACCAGCCCTGCCAGGCGCCGATCAGGGCGCCCAGGAGCAGGCCAAGCAGGACCCCGGCGTACCAGGGAATACCCCAGTCTCGGATAGCCAGGGCCACGGTGACGCCCACGAAAGCCGCGACCGAGCCGACGGAGAGGTCGATGTGTCCGGCAATGATCACCAGCACCATGCCGATGGCCAGGATGAGGATGTAGGAGTTGCCGTTGAAGAGGTTGATGACGTTGCCGGAGGTAAGCGTCCGGCCTTGGGTGGCAATCTGGAAGAAGATGATCAGCGCCACCAGGGCGAAGATCATGCCGAATTGGCGGGTATTCCCACCAAAAAGCTTCTTGAGGGCGTTCATGGTTTCAGTCCTTGTGTCCGGAAGGTTCTGGAATGGGCCAGAGGGTCAGGCGGCTTTGCGGGCGGAGGTCATCAGCTTCATCAGGCTTTCCTGAGTGGCCTCGTCTTTGTTCAGGACGCCGGTGATGGCGCCTTCGAAGATCGTGTAGATGCGGTCGGACAGGCCCAGGAGTTCGGGGAGCTCCGAGGAGATGACGATGACTCCCTTGCCTTGGTTGGCCAGCTGCTGAATGATGCCGTAGATCTCGTACTTTGCCCCGACGTCGATGCCGCGCGTGGGCTCATCCAGGATCAGCAGGTCGGGATCGGTGAACATCCACTTGGCCAACACAACCTTCTGCTGGTTGCCGCCGGAGAGTTTGGCCACGCCTTCCTCCACGGAGGGCGTCTTGGTGCGCAGGGATTTGCGGTATTCCTCGGCCACCGTGAACTCCTGGTTGGCGTCGACCACAAAGTTGTGGCTGACTTTCCTCAGGTTCGCCGCCACGGTGGTGGTCTTGATGTCGTCGAGCAGGTTCAGGCCCAGGGTCTTGCGGTCCTCGGTGACGTAGCCCAGCCCGGCGTCGATGGCCTGGCGGACATTCTTGAGCGTGACCTCGCGGCCGTCCTTGTAAATGTGGCCGCTTACGAACCTGCCGTAGGACCTTCCGAAGACTGATCGGGCCAATTCCGTGCGTCCTGCCCCCATCAGGCCGGCAAATCCCACGATCTCGCCACGGCGGACGAAAAAGTTGGAACCCTTGCACACGAGGCGGTCCTGGACGGCCGGGTGGCCCACGGTCCAGTCCTTGACCTCGAAAAACACTTCCCCGATTTTGGGGGTGTGGTCCGGGAACCGGGATTCGAGGGTGCGGCCCACCATGCCCTTGATGATCCGGTCCTCGTCGACGCCGTCAGCCTTGACGTCAAGGGTCTCAATGGACTGGCCGTCGCGAATAATGGTGATGGAGTCGGCGATCTGCTCGATCTCGTTGAGCTTGTGGGAAATGATGATTGAGGTAATGCCCTTGGCCTTTAGGCCCAGCATCAGGTCCAGCAGGTGCTGTGAGTCCGATTCGTTCAGGGCCGCGGTGGGCTCGTCCAGGATGAGGATCTTCACGGACTTGTTCAGGGCCTTGGCGATTTCCACCAGCTGCTGCTTGCCGACACCGATTTCCTTGATGGGGGTGTCGGGGTCGTCCCGCAGGCCCACACGCGCCAGGAGGTCCAGGGACCGCAGCCGGGCCTCGGCCCAGTCGATCACGCCGCGCTTGGTGGGTTCGTTGCCCAGGAAGATGTTCTCCATGATGGACAGTTCGGGGATCAGTGCGAGTTCCTGGTGGATGATCACAATGCCCGCGTGCTCGCTGGCGCGGATGTCCCGGAACTGCTGGACCTGTCCCTGGTAAACGATGTCGCCGTCGTAGCTTCCGTACGGGTACACGCCGGACAGGACCTTCATGAGCGTGGACTTGCCGGCGCCGTTTTCGCCGCAGATGGCGTGGATCTCGCCGGCCTTCACCCTAAGGCTCACATTCGACAAGGCTTTAACGCCGGGGAATTCCTTGGTGATGGACCGCATCTCGAGGATGACCGGATCCGTGTGCGTGGTCTGGGACGTCATGAACCCTAACCCTCCAATGCAATGACTTCTTTGTCCGGCCGGCAAAGCGCAGGGCCGTCTGAACCAAAAGTAAACTGGATCACAGCTATTGTCGTCAAGTCTTTAACGCAATTACCGGATAACGAAATGGTCTAGGGCTTCCGGATGCCGGCGTGCTGGAAGACGAGGGCAGCCGCTCCCAAGGCCTCTGCACGGTCGCCGAGCGAGGACATGGTGAGGGTTGTCGTCTCACCGATTACCGGCACTGCATGGCGGATCAATCCTCTGCGGATGGGGTCCAGCAGGATGTCGCCAAGGCCCGCCAGGGGTCCTCCCACCACGATGACCTCGGGGTTGATCAGGTTGGCCACGTTGCCCAGTGCGCGGCCCACGGCCAGTCCGGCATCGTCCACGACGCGAAGGGTGGCGGAGTCCCGGTTCAGGGCTTTGCGGACAATGTCAGCCGGAGTCATCGGAGGGTCTTCGCCGCGGCTGAGGAGCTCGATCATGGTGGTGGTGGAGGCGATGGTTTCCAGGCAGCCGCGGTTGCCGCAACGGCACACCAGGCCCTGCTCATGGATGGTCGCGTGCCCTATTTCGCCGGTGATTCCCACGTTGCCGTAGTAGGGGGCGCCGTTGAGGATCAGGCCGGCGCCGATGCCCGATCCGATTTTCATGAACATCAGGTTGCTGACCCCGGAGTGCTGCCCCCACGTCACCTCGGACCAGGCGCCAAGGTTGGCGTCATTGTCAACAAACACGGGAATTCTCAAGGTTTCCTCAAGGTGCTGGAGGATGTTGATGCCCACCCATTCGGGAAGGATTGCGCCCTGGGCCACCGTCCCGGTCCGGCGGTCGATGGGGCCCGGAATGCCGACGCCGGCGCCCACTACCGAGGAGCGCTCCACCCCGCTTTCCCGCAACAGTTTCTCCAGCACCGCCACCGCGGCCTGGATACCGTCATCCGCCTGGTGGCCCAGGGGGAGCATTATCGATTCTTCGGCGATGACGTGGTAGCTGAGCGAGGCGAGGACCACCCGCAGGTGCCGCCGGCCGAAGTCGATGCCCACGGCCACGGCGCCGTTGCTGTTCAGCCGCACGTTCAGTGCCCGCCGCCCGGAACTGGTGATCGGCTCGGTGGATGCCAGGCCCGAATTGAGCATGATCTTGACGATGTTGGAGACCGTGGCGGTGGACAGCCCCGTCTGCCGGGCCAGTTCCGCCTGGGTGGACGGGCCGCCCATCAGGGTCTCGATAATCCGCTGTTGGTTCAGCTGCCGCAGGGCGGACTGCGATCCGGGATTTTTAGGTTTGCTCCTCGTTGAGCGCGTAGTTGCGGACATGCTAAGAAGATTGCCCTACCGCTGCGCTTGTAGTCAAGAAGTTAACGCATGACTCCGGCGGACGCAGTTGGCAACGGTACGCAGGGCTCCGACCGAATCCCCGTGCATTCCGTCCCGGCCTGCGTGCGGGTGGGTCCAAACGACCCGTCATCCACCGTCTGCGGCTGGCTAGGCTGGTAGGCGGAAACAGTCCAGCCCAGCCACGTTCCCGTGGACGGGCATGAAGAAGGTGGTAATGATGCTGCTCTCCGTCCTGCAGGCGAACGCGGTGGTCCTGGATATTGGGGCAAACCTGCGCATCGTGGACGATGCCGCCCGCCGGGCCGCGCAGGCCGGCGCCCACGTGCTGCTCACGCCGGAACTGTTTCCCGTGGGCTACGCCCCGCTGCGGCTGCGCAGCGAACTGGATCCGGCGGCCCTCCCCGCCATCCGCGGACGCCTGGCGGACATTGCGCGCCGGAACAGGATCGCGCTCGTCTACAGCCTGCCCGCCCCGGTGGGCGCCGAACCGAAGTCCGCCGGTGCGGCCGGATGGCACATCTCAGCCACCCTGGTGGACGCCTACGGCGTGGAGATCCTCAACTACGCCAAGGTGCACCTCTTTGGCGGTGAGGAACGCGAGGCATTTGTCGCAGCCGGGGAACCTCCCGCCGTCGTGGATTTCCACGGCATCCGTACCTCACTGCTGATCTGCTACGACATCGAGTTCCCGGAGGCCGCACGGGCGGCTGCTTCCCGGGGCGCCGAGCTGGTCCTGGTGCCCACCGCATTGTCGGCCGGCTTCGAGGCAGTGCCGCAGGTGCTTGTCCGCGCCCGTGCGCTGGAAAGCCAGCTCACTGTGGCGTATGCCAACCACTGCGGAACCGAGGACGCCTACGCCTTTGGTGGCGGAAGCGTGGTGGCGGGGCCCGACGGGACGCTCCTCGCCGAGGCCGGCGACGCCCCGGCGCTGCTGTTTGCCGAGGTGGGCGCGGAGGCCGTCCGGGCAGCACGCAATGAGGTCCCGTACCTGCGGGAACGCCGGCCCGGACTGTACCGGGAGTGGGAGGAAGCTCTACTGCGGGAACCGGGCCACCCGGGGGGCAGCGGCGAGTAGCCGCTGCCCGTCAGTCCGCCCTGCCTGCCAGGTTGTCTGCATACTGCAGCGCAATCCACAGCTCTGCCCGCACCTGTGCCTGGTTCAGGTCCATCTCGAGCAGTTCACCCAGGACGCCGATCTGCCGCCGTACGCTGTTCCGGTGCAGGCCCAGCAGCTTGGCGGACGCGTCCCAGCTGCCGTTCTCGCTGAGCCAGCCGCGGAGGACTGCCAGCAGCGGATGGCGCCGGTCCGGCTCCAGCGCCAGGACCGGCCGCAGGAGGCGTTGGGCCAGCAGTGTCCCGGCGTCACGGCCCAACAGTCCGGTGACCGACCAGGACACCTCATCGGCCCGGATGCTCACTCCGCTCCTCTGGACCTGGCTGCGCAGGGAGGTAGCGCGCTGGTAGGCGGCGGGCAAGTCCGTGAGCTCGGTCGGTTCGCCGACCACCAGGCGCCACCCGAGCTTCTCCACATCGGCAAGCAGGGCATCATCCACCCTGAGCCGGGTCACGGCGGCGAACCCGTAGTCAGTGATCTCCACCAGTTTTGTGTCGAGCATCCGGCGCCACTGCAGCAGCTCCCGGACCGGGCCGTCACCGGCCGGCCAATGGGGTGCTTCCACGTTGATGCCCTGCACAACCCGCATGGGCGCGGACCGGGTGGAGGAAAGGCTCTGCGCCATCAGGTCCTTGAGCCCGTTTACATGCTTGGTGCCGCCCGTGGTGAGGCTTTCGGGGTGCAGCAGGACGGCGGTGGCCAGCTGGCTCGGGGCCAGTGACCCGCTGGTCCGTTGCCGCACCAGCAGCTCGAGCAACCCGACCGCGGACTGGACCACGTTGTTCTGCGCAGGGGTCAGCGGAACGTCGGAGCCCAGAACAAGGGCACCAAGATTGGCGTCCTTGGTGCTGCGCAGCGGGTGGCCCACCACCAGCGCCGAGCCCGGCAGGTCAAAGCCGTCCATCTCCACCCGCGGGCCGCGGCCGGACAGCAGCCGTTCCAGCATGGGTTCGAGCAGGGAAAGTTCGACGGCGGTGCTGCCGCCGGCACTGGTGCCGCGTGCCCGGACCCGGCCGTCCGCCCCCACCATGACCGCCCATACGGGCACGCGCTGGACCAGGGCGGCCAGCAGCTCATGCTCCGGTCTGGGTGAGAGGACAGCCCGCATGAGTTGCCGGTTGGTCTCCGCCAGCTGTCGGAAAACCCGGGCATTGTCGGTCTCCAGGAGCTGTGAGAACTGGAGGCCGATCGCCGCGAACGGAAGCGACTCAGGCACCTCGAACAGGGTGAGGTTGTGCCGCCGGCACGCGTCCAGCACCACGTCCGGGACGGCATCGAAGTAGGGCCTGATCCCGAACCCGAGGGCCGCCACCTTGGCCTCCACCAGCCGCTGGACATACCCATCCACCCTGGCCGGCGTGCCGCCGTCGCCCAGGAAGGGAAGCCCGGCGGTGAGCAGGAACTCACCCTCGGGCAGGTAGGGTGTGGGGTCCTCCAGTTCGCTGGGTTCAACCCACCGCAGGAGACGGCCGCCGCTGCCGCCGTCGTGGAGCGTTTTCAGCAGCGGCGGCAGCTGGTCAAGGAACTGCTGGAGGGTGACGAAGCTCAGCCGTCCGGACTCCGCGGGTTCAGCGGTCGTGGCTAGCACCGGCGTCGGCCGGCTTCCGGCAGCCGGCGCACCCGGGGGCCGCAGGCGCCGTATTGCAGGATCCGCTGTGTTTGTGCATAAAGTCTCACGGTGGATCACTATAAGTCATTTTGCACCGGGTTGAGAGTTGGCTCACATGCCAATGTTGGTGAGGGGAAACCGACAACTACTCTGAAGGGACGTCAACGGTGACTGTGCCTGTGACCACCGAAAAACCCATTGCGCCAAGCGTCGGACGGCCTGGCCTCCGGGCCCAGTTGCTCCGGCGTAAACCGATAGGCCAAATGGTCAGCGAAGCCGAAGGTGCCGGTGCGGGAACCGGCCTGGTGCGCAGCTTCGGCGTTCTGCACCTGACGATGATCAGCGTGGGTGCCACCCTGGGGACGGGCATCCTGGTGATCCTCGGCGAATCGGTTCCGCTGGCCGGGCCGGCCATCTGGATTTCATTCATCATCGCCGGCCTGGCCGCGCTGCTCTCCGCGGTGTCGTACGCCGAGATGGCCGGCCTGGTTCCGGCCGCAGGGTCGAGCTACTCCTATTCCTACGCCACCATGGGAGAGGGCATGGCCTGGATCTGCGGATGGTGCCTTGTCCTTGAATACGCCGTTTCCGTGGCCGCCGTGGCCGTGGGCGCGGGCCAGTACGTCAACGAAACGCTTGCCGTGTTCGGGCAGGTGCTGCCCGACGCGATGTCGCAGCCTCCCGGCGACGGCGGCCTGGTGAACGTCCCGGCGGTGGCCATCGTCGTGCTCGCCACCGTCCTGCTGGTCCGCGGGGCTCGGGAAAGCGCCTGGATCAACACGGCCATCGTCGTCGTCAAAGTAGGCATCCTGCTGTTCTTCTGCGCCGTGGCTTTTACCGCCTTCAACGCAGGAAACTTCGAGCCGCTCATGCCCATGGGGGCCGCAGGCGTATCCGCCGCCGCTTCCAGGGTGTTCTTCTCCTATATTGGGTTTGATGCCGCCTCCACGGCCGGCGAGGAAGCCAGGAACCCCAAGCGCGACCTGCCCCGCGCCATCCTGCTGTCCATGGTGATCGTCACCAGCATCTACGTCCTGGTGGCCGTTGCCGCCATCGGCGCCCGCCCGTGGGGCTGGTTCGACGGAACCGAAGCCGCCCTGGTCCAGATCCTTGAGGAGACCACGCACCAGCCGTGGATTGCGCTGGTCTTCTCGGTGGGCGCCGTCCTGGCCATTGCCAGCATCGTGCTCACCGTCCTGTACGGGCAGACCCGCATCCTCATGTCGATGTCCCGGGATGGACTGGTTCCCCCGGTCTTCAGCCGCGTCTCACCCCGCACCGGCACCCCGGCCGCCGGTACCCTGATCGTGGGCACCGCCGTCGCCCTCACCGCAGGGCTGGTGCCGCTCGGCGCCCTGGCCGACGCCACCAGCATCGGAACCCTGTTCGCGTTCGCGCTGGTCAACGTGGCCGTTATCTACCTGCGCCGCAACCGCCCGGACTTGAAGCGCAGCTTCCGGGTGCCGCTGTACCCTGCCACCCCCGTGCTGGGCACGCTGATGTGCGCCTACCTGATGGCCAACCTCGGCGCCGATACCTGGGTTGTGTTTGGTGCCTGGATGCTCGTCGGTATCGCCATCTACTTCGGCTATGGACGCCGGAACTCCAAGGTAGCGGCCCTGAGCGAGCTCGACTACCGTGAACTGACCGCCAAGGCCCCCAGCAGGAACCTGTGAAAGCAGAACAATCATGACCATCGCCACCGAACTGCCCGCCTTCGACCCCTCGAGCACGTCCACGCCGCCGGCGGATGCGGCAGGGCGGGACGCGGGGGGACAGGCAGCGCCCATCACTATGTTGAACCCCGATTTCCCGTTCAGCTACGACCACTACCTCGACCACCCGGACGGACTGGGCGCAGTCCCGCCGGAGCTGTACGGCACGGAAGTGGCCGTGATCGGCGCCGGGCTTTCCGGGCTGGTCACCGCCTATGAACTGATGAAACTCGGGCTGCGGCCTGTGGTCTATGAAGCGGACCAGATCGGCGGGCGGCTCCGCACGGCCAACTTCCCGGCAGCGCCCGGCGTGGTGGCTGACCTCGGGGGGATGCGGTTCCCAGTCTCGGGCAAGGCTTTCTACCACTACGTGGACCTGCTGGGCCTGGAGACCCAGGACTTCCCCAACCCCCTTGCCGAGGCCACTTCCAGCACGGTGATCGAACTGGCAGGCAAGAAGTACTACGCGGAAAAGCCAAGCGACCTTCCGCCGTTCTTCCGCGAAGTGGCCGACGCCTGGAAAGCCGCAGTCAACGACGGCGCCAGGTTCGCGGAGATGCAGGATGCCATCAAGGCCCGGAACATGGCCAGGATCAAGGAACTCTGGAACGAACTGCTCCCGCTCATGGACGAGCAGACCTTCTACGGGTTCATCGCCGCGAGCGAGTCCTTTAAGAAGGCAGGGTTCGCACACCGGGAGGCGTTTGGCCAGGTGGGGTTTGGCACCGGCGGCTGGGATACCGATTTCCCCAACTCCATCCTGGAAATCCTGCGCGTGGTCTACACGGATGCCGACGACCAGCACCGGCTCATCCGCGGGGGAGCGCAGAGGCTGCCCGAGGCACTGTGGCAGCACGCGCCGTCGGACATGGTGCACTGGCCCGCCGGCACCTCCCTGGCCTCGCTGCACTCCGGCTCGCCCCGCGGCGCGGTCGGAAAGATCAGCCGGGACCCGGACGGAAACCTGCGGGTGCGTGAACGGTGGGGCCGCGAGGCCAGCTACCCGGCCGTGGTGACCACCTGCCAGTCATGGCTGCTGTCCACCCGCATCCACACCGAGGAAGCCTTGTTCCCCGCCGAACTGTGGACCGCGATGGAGAAATCGCACTACATGCAGTCCTCCAAGACCTTCGTCATGGTGGACCGGCCCTTCTGGAAGGACATCGATCCCGCAACGGGCCATGAGGCCCTGTCGATGACCCTGACCGACAGGCTCAACCGGGCCACCTACCTGCTGGACAACGGTCCGGACCAGCCCGCCGTCATCCTGCTCTCCTACACCTGGAATGACGACGCCCTTAAGTGGCTGGCCCTGGACGCCGACGAGCGGGTGGAGCTGATGCTGCACTCGCTGGAGCAGATCTACCCCACCGTTGACATCGCCAGCCACATCGTGGGCCAGCCCATCACCGTGTCCTGGGAGGCGGACCCCAACTTCATGGGCGCCTTCAAGGCGAACCTGCCCGGGCATTACCGCTACCAGCAGCGGCTGTTCACGCACTTCAAGCAGGACAGGCTGCCGGAATCCCAGCGCGGCATTTTCCTGGCGGGCGACGACGTCTCCTTCACCGCCGGCTGGGCCGAGGGCGCCGTGACCACCGGGCTGAACGCGGTGTGGGGCGTGGTGAAACACCTGGGAGGGTCATCGGCACCGGGCAACCCTGGTCCGGGCGACCTGCTGGACCAGTTCGGGCCAATCAGCCTCGACTAGCCAGCGTGGAGCTCGCGGTGTTTCGCCGAGAGCTCCACGTAGCGCGCCGCGTTGGCGCGGACGCCGTCGAACTCTTCATCCGTGAGTTCGCGGCGCACCTTGGCGGGCACGCCCGCCACCAGCGAGCGGGGCGGAACCACTGTTCCTTCCAGCACCACGGCGCCGGCCGCAACCAGCGAGCCGGCGCCGATCACGGCACCGTTGAGGATGGTGGCGCCCATGCCGATCAGGCAGTCGTCCTCCACCGTGCAGCCATGCACGACGGCGGCATGCCCCACGCTGACCCGCTGGCCCACCGTGCAGGGGAAGCCGGGGTCGGCGTGCAGCACCACATTGTCCTGCAGGTTGCTTCCGGCGCCCACGGTGATGGCCGCTGTGTCGGCGCGGACGGAGACGCCGTAGAAGGCGCTGGCGTCCGGGCCCAGGGTGGCATTGCCGATGATCGAGGCCGACGGGGCCACGAACGCTGAATCATGGACAGCCGGGGAATTGCCGGCGAAAGGGTAGAGAGGAGCCATGGCTTCACCCTAAGCCACCCCTCCACCCAACCGCTGCGACCTAGTTGAAGACCACCGTACGGTTGCCGTCCAGCAGCACCCGGTGCTCGGCATGCCACTGCACGGCCTGCACCAGCGTGCGGCCCTCCACGTCCCGGCCCATCTGCACGAACTGCTCGGGCGTGCGCGCATGGTCCACGCGGATGACTTCCTGCTCGATGATCGGCCCCTCGTCCAGGGCCGCGGTCACATAGTGTGCCGTGGCTCCGATCAGCTTCACGCCGCGGGCATGCGCCTGGTGGTACGGCTTGGCACCCTTGAAGGACGGCAGGAACGAATGGTGGATGTTGATGGCCTTGCCGGTCAGGTCGGTGCAGAGCTCGTCGGAGAGGATCTGCATGTAGCGGGCCAGGACGGTCAGCTGGATGTCGTGCTCGGCGATGAGGGCGCGGAGCTTGTCCTCGGCCTGGACCTTGGTGTCCCTGGTCACGGGGATGTAGTGGAACGGGATGCCGTAGAACTCGGCGAGCCCTGCCAGGTCCTGGTGGTTGGAGACAATGGCGGGGATTTCAATGGGAAGAGTGCCGGAACGCTGCTGGAAGAGCAGGTCGTTGAGGCAGTGGGCCGAGGTGCTGGCCATCACCAGGGTGCGCACCTTGTCGCCGACGGTGTCGAGGTTCCACTGCATGGAGAACGCTTCCGCCACCGGCTCCAGCGCCGCCCGCAGCTCGGACTTGGGTGCCGCAGTGGTCACTTCCACGCGCATGAAGAAGTTGCCGGTGGAAGGGCTGCCGTACTGCTGCGAGTCCATGATGTTGCACCCTGCCACCAGCAGGGCTCCGGCCACGGCGTGCACGATTCCGGGGCGGTCCGGGCAGGACAGGGTGACGACGTACGCTTGGTTCAGCTGCTCTTGATTCACGCGTAATAGCCTACCCGCGCCGCGGGTGCCGGTTTTGGTAGGCTGGAAGGGTCGCAACTGGCGTTGGGTGGCTAACCACCAGGGAGCGGCAATCACGAAGACCACGGATCGTACGCCTGGGCCGAGGGTCATGTCTTGCCGGAATTGGGGTTGCCCCTGCGTCAGCACAGCAGCACCATGTTCGGGCTTTCACGCCCTGTCATCAACGCGGTGCGAAAGCGCGCCAGCCGGTAGCCTGACCTAAGCAGTGCCCGTATCCCTAGCCAGGAGTTCTTCGTGACTACTACAGCCACCTCAACCACAGCCGTCAGCAACCAGCCGCTGGCTGAGCTTGACCCCGAAATCGCCGCAGTCCTTGACCAGGAGCTGGGCCGCCAGCGCGGCACCCTGGAAATGATTGCTTCCGAGAACTTCGCGCCCCGCGCCGTGATGGAGGCCCAGGGCTCGGTCCTGACCAACAAGTACGCCGAGGGCTACCCGGGCCGCCGCTACTACGGTGGCTGCGAATACGTCGACGTTGCAGAGCAGCTGGCCATCGACCGGGTTAAGGCCCTGTTCGGCGCCGAGTTCGCCAACGTCCAGCCGCACTCCGGTGCGCAGGCCAACGCCGCCGCGCTCTCCGCCATGATCACTCCCGGCGACAAGATCCTGGGCCTGTCCCTGGCCCACGGCGGCCACCTGACCCACGGCATGAAGCTGAACTTCTCCGGCAAGCTGTACAACGTGGCTGCCTACCAGGTGGAGGAAGACAACTTCCGGATCGACATGGACAAGCTCCGCGAGCAGGCCATCGCCGAAAAGCCCCAGGTGATCATTGCCGGCTGGTCCGCCTACCCGCGCCACCTTGACTTCGCCGCCTTCCGCTCCATCGCCGATGAAGTGGGTGCGCTCCTCTGGACCGACATGGCCCACTTCGCCGGCCTGGTGGCAGCCGGGCTGCACCCCAGCCCGGTGCCGCACTCCGACGTCGTCACCTCCACCGTGCACAAGACCCTGGCCGGTCCCCGCTCGGGCGTGATCCTTGCGAAGGAACAGTGGGCCAAGAAGCTGAACTCCAGCGTCTTCCCCGGCCAGCAGGGCGGCCCGCTGATGCACGTCATCGCTGCCAAGGCCGTGGCCTTCAAGATCGCCGGCACCCAGGAATTCAAGGAGCGCCAGGAGCGCGTCCTGGAAGGCGCCAGGATCATCGCCGACCGCCTGAACCAGGCCGATGTCGCCGAAGCCGGCGTCTCCGTCCTCACCGGTGGCACGGACGTGCACCTGGTGCTGGTTGACCTGCGCAACTCGCAGCTGGACGGCCAGCAGGCCGAGGACCTCCTGCACTCCGTCGGCATCACCGTCAACCGCAACGCCGTGCCGTTCGATCCGCGCCCGCCGATGGTCACCTCCGGCCTGCGCATCGGCACCCCGGCCCTGGCCACCCGCGGCTTCGGTGCCAACGAGTTCACCGAGGTTGCCGAGATCATCGCTACCGCCCTCAAGGCAGGCAGCAGCGCCGACGTCGAGGCACTCCAGGCCCGCGTGGACAAGCTGGCGGCCGACTTCCCGCTCTACCCGCAGCACGAGCAGTGGTAAGCAATGACTGAAACCACAACCGCACAGATCCTTGACGGCAAGGCCACCGCCGCTGCCATCAAGGCCGAGCTGACCGAACGCGTGGCCGCACTCAAGGCCAAGGGCGTCACTCCGGGCATCGCCACTGTGCTGGTGGGCGCTGACCCTGCCTCGCAGCTGTATGTCTCCATGAAGCACAAGCAGTCGGTGCAGATCGGCATGAACTCCATCCAGCGCGAGCTCCCGGCGGACGCCACCCAGGAACAGGTGGAGGCCCTCATTGATGAACTCAATGCAGACCCCTCCTGCCACGGGTACATCGTGCAGTTGCCGCTGCCCAAGCATCTGGACACAGACGCCATCCTGGAGCGGATCGACCCGGCCAAGGACGCGGACGGGCTGCACCCCACCAACCTTGGCCGGCTGGTGTTGAACGTCAACAACAAGATCACCACGCCGCTGCCGTGCACCCCGCGGGGTGTCATCGAGCTGCTGGAGCGCAACGGGTACAGCCTGGCCGGCAAGCACGTTGTAGTGGTGGGCCGCGGCGTCACGATCGGCCGCTCGATCGGCCTGCTGCTCACGCGGCGGGACGTCAACGCCACCGTGACCCTGACCCACACCGGCACCACCAACCTGTCGGACCTGCTGCGGCAGGCGGACGTCATTGTGGGTGCAGCGGGCGTGAAGCACATCGTCAAGGCCACGGACGTGAAGCCGGGCGCTGCACTGCTGGACGTCGGCGTCACCCGCGAGACCGATCCGGAGACCGGTAAGAGCCGCGTCTATGGCGACATCGATCCCGCCGCCGCCGAGGTGGCGGGCTGGATTTCGCCGAACCCGGGCGGGGTGGGCCCCATGACGGTGGCGCTGCTGATGACCAATGTGGTGGAGGCTGCGGAACGCGCAGCAGGCGTCGGGGAGTAGTCCCGGCCCAAAGCGCTCGACGGCGGCACGGTACCTTTCGCATGGAAGGTACCGGGCCGCCGTCGGCCGTTTAAGCGCAGCGCTGGGTAAGCCCTGCGAGGCCGTGCACCTACTCCTGGGGGAGTACGGACGCTACGCCGCCCATCTGACGACTTTCGCAGCCTGCGGGAATAGGCTCGGACCATGCAGCGCCGTTTCAGGGGACCACCCACCGCCGTCATCGTGGTGGTGGTCGCCGTGATCCAGGTGGCGGGGTCGGCGTTCGCGTCGGTGCGGCAGCCCGGACACGCGCCGCTGGACCCCCTGGCGCTGGCATTGCTGCTGCTGGGGCCGGCCGCGCTGGCTTTCCGCCGGCGCGCGCCGCTGGTGATGCTGCCCGTTGCCGCCGGGGCCACCGCGGCCTACCTTGCACTGGGCTACGCGTGGGGCCCGGTGGTCCTGTCCTTTGCGATGGCACTGATCCTGACGGCGGCGGCCGGAAAGCGCGCTGTGGCATGGTCCGGGGCCGCGGCGGGAATCCTGGCATTGTTTTTTGCCGCCGCGCGCAGCGGCGATGAAGCGGCGTTCGTCCGCGCCTTCGCCGGGTCCTCATGGCTGGCCATCCTGGTCCTGATCGGGGAAGGGGTGCGGTTCCGCGGCGAACGGGTGGCCGAACGGCGCCGCCAGGAGGCCGCGGCGGAGCAGGCTGCCCGCGACGAATACCGGCTTGCCCTGGCACGGGACATCCATGACGTGGTGGCCCATTCGCTGTCCCTGATCAATGTCCGGGCCTCGGTGGCGCTGCACCTGGGCGAGAAGGATCCAGCGCAGCTCCGCCCTGCCCTGGAAACCATCAAGGCAGCGAGCCGGGAATCACTGGCTGAAGTCCGCCAGCTGCTGGGCGTGCTCCGGGAAGATGCGCCGTTGAGCCCCACCAGCCGGCCCAGCCTGGGCCGGGTCCCGGAAATCGTTGACAACGCGCGGCGGGCCGGGCTCGATGTCCGGCTCCAGACCGGCGCGCATCTGGAACACGTTCCCGATGCAGTGCAGGAAGCGGCGTACCGGATTGTGCAGGAAGCCCTGACCAATGTGGTCCGGCATTCCGGAGCGCGGACAGCCCAGATCACCATCCACGCGGCGAAAGGGGAGTTGCTGGTTGCCATTGACGACGACGGCGCCGGGGCCGGCACGGCGCCCGAAGGTAACGGCATCACCGGCATGCGGGAGCGGGTTGCAGCTTTGGGCGGCAGGCTTGAGCTGGGGCCGGCGCAGTCCGGTACGGGCTGGCGGGTCCGCGCGGTCCTCCCTCTGGCCGCCGGTGCAGGGCAGGAACCAGGATGATCAGCATCCTGCTGGCCGATGACCAGAACCTGATCCGCGCGGGCTTCCGGGCGCTGCTGGACGCCGAAGCCGACATGACGGTCGTGGCCGAATGCGGGACCGGGCGCGACGCGGTGCGGCTGGCCCGCCAGTGGCATCCCGACGTGGTCCTGATGGATATCCGCATGCCGGACGGTGACGGCCTGGAGGCAACACGGCAGATCCTCTCCGACTCGGCGCTGCCAAGTACCCGGGTGGTCATACTCACCACCTTCGAGCTGGATGACTACATCGCCGAGGCGGTGCGGGCAGGGGCTGCCGGTTTCCTGGTCAAGGACACTGAACCGGCCGAGCTGCTGCGTGCAGTCCGCATTGTGCACGACGGCGATGCGCTGCTGTCGCCCTCAGTGACGCGGCGGATCATGGCCCAGCTGGCGCGGCACTCCCGCGCCGCCGAACCGCCGGTGGCACTGGACCGCATCACCGACCGGGAGCGGGAAGTCCTCCAGCTTGTGGGGGAGGGTTTGAACAATGCGGAAATCGCCGGTCGCCTGTTCATCACTCCGCTCACGGCCAAGACGCATGTGTCGCGGATCATGGTGAAGCTGATGGTCAGGGACAGGGCGCAGCTGGTGGTGCTGGCCTACGAATCCGGCCTGGTCCGGCCCGGCTGGGCAGGCTGAGTCCGTACGGGAAGCAGCAGCGGGACTCCCCGGGGAGTACGCGGCCCGGTGCAGGTGACTCCCGCCGCCGGACGCCCCGGCCGGGGTGCGGCAACGAGACTCGATACAAGGCCGGATCCCCGGCCGGTTAAGAGAGTCTGGAGAACAAAAAATGTTGGCTTCACTGACCACCGCACTGTCCACCACCGCACTGTCCACTGCGGCCCTGTCCGCGGCTGCGCAGGTGCCGGCCGATACGGTCGTCTATGGACCCTGGCACGGTGCCTTTTCCCCCTGGTTCCTGTTGTTCCCGCTCTTCTGGATCCTGGTCATCGCGCTGTTCATCTTCGTGGCCCGCAGGACCTGGCGCCGCAACCAGCACTGGGCAGCCGCCCAGGGGGCCGAAGGAGTGCTGCGTGAGCGCTATGCCCGGGGCGAGGTTGACGAGACCGAGTACCGGCAACGGATGGAGGTCCTGCGCAGCGGGGACCGGCGGCAGAAGTGACCGGGCCCGCCCGGAGCTGTTCGCCGGCGGTGGAAGGCGGCCGAAGCACAGGCCGGCGTTTGAGACAATAGCTCCATGCGAACTTTGGGCAGCTCCTCGTCATCCGCCAAACCCGCCAGGGCCGGTTTTTCGATGTTCCGGATCAGCGGGCCCGGCCTGATGGTCCTGGTGACGGCGTTCATTGTGGCCGTCATCTTCGCCGCCAACCAGAACGACGTCGTGGGCTGGGTTGTTGCCGTCATCGCCGCGTTCTGGCTGGCACTGGCCGCCTTCGTGGTCTTCAGCATCCAACGGGCCGCCAAAAAAGCCGGTGCCAAGCTGTCCGAGGCACAAAGCGCCTTCCACACCGCAACCGGCCGCGCCCCGGTGCAGGCATCGGCCGATCATGGGGGCACCCGGGTGGTGTACGAACGCACCGAGGCCGACGAAGTGCGCGACCTGAAACTGGACCACTCCTTCAAAATCGTCCAGGTACAGATCCGCGTAGTGGAAGAGGAACGGGCCAAGGGCGCCGCCGCCAACCAGGACACCATCAACCGCGCGCTCGAGACCATCGAGATCACGGCCACCAATGCCCGGGACATGATCAAGTCCTCCGGCGGCAGCGGAGAGCCGGTGACCGGAACCATCATCGACTAGAGTGGAGCGGGTGAGCTCGGCATTGAACAAGGACCACCTTCGCATCGCATCAGTCAACGTCAACGGCCTCCGGGCTGCCTACAAAAACGGCATGGCGGCGTGGCTGGAGCCGCGCGAAGTGGACATCCTCTGCCTGCAGGAAGTGCGCGCCCCTGACGCCGTCGTCCGGGAGCTGCTCGGGGAAGGCTGGCATATCCTGCACGCCGAGGCGGAAGCAAAAGGCCGTGCCGGCGTCGCCATCGCCTCCCGCCAGGAGCCGCTCGAAACCAGGAACGGCATTGGGGATGACTACTTCGCCACGGCCGGGCGCTGGGTGGAGGCTGATTTCCGCATACCTGACGCTGCGGGGAACCCCGTCCAGCTCACCGTTGCCAGCGCCTACGTGCACTCCGGCGAGGTAGGGACTCCCAAGCAGGACGACAAGTACCGCTTCCTTGACGTCATGAGCACGCGGCTTCCGGAGCTGACCAAGCACAGCGACCACGCGCTGGTGGTGGGGGACCTGAACGTCGCCCACACGCCCCGGGACATCAGGAACTCCAAGGGCAACCTCAAGAAGGCCGGCCACCTGCCGGAGGAACGCGCCTACTTCGACCGTTTCTTTGGTGAGGAAATCGGCTGGCATGACGTCCACCGGAACCTTGCCGGCGACGTCGACGGGCCGTACACGTGGTGGTCCTGGCGCGGCAAGGCGTTCGACAACGACACCGGGTGGCGCATCGACTACCACATGGCCACCCCCGGACTGGCAGCGTCCGCCATTTCGGCCGTTGTTGACCGTGCTGCCTCGTGGGATACCCGCTTCTCCGATCACGCCCCGCTGGTAGTGGACTACCAGCTCTAAGCCCGAAAGTCTTTCCATGACCACCCAGACTTCCTCCACTGCCAAGAAGCGCATCCTTTCCGGCGCCAAGCCCACTGCGGATTCCCTGCACCTGGGCAATTACATCGGCGCCGTGCGCAATTGGGTGGACATGCAGGCGGAATACGACGCCGTCTTCTTCATCCCGGACCTGCATGCCATCACGGTGGATTTCGATCCCGCCGAACTGGCCAAGCGCACCCGCATTGTGGCGGCGCAGTACATCGCCGCCGGCATCGACCCGGACAAGAGCATCTTCTTTGTCCAGTCCCATGTCCCGGAGCACGCACAGCTTGCCTGGGCGCTGAACTGCATCACCGGTTTCGGTGAGGCGTCCCGGATGACGCAGTTCAAGGACAAGACCCAGAAGTCGGGCGCTGACGCCGCAACGCTGGGCCTTTTCGCCTACCCCACGCTGATGGCTGCGGATATCCTCCTGTACCAGAGCGATCTGGTGCCGGTGGGCGAGGACCAGCGGCAGCACCTGGAACTGACCCGGAACCTCGCGCAACGTTTCAACACCCGGTTTGGCCACACGTTCACGGTTCCCGAGGCGACAATCGTCAAGGAAAGCGCCAAGATCTACGACCTCCAGAACCCCAGCGCCAAGATGTCCAAGACGGGGGAGTCCCCCAACGGTGCCATCCAGTTGCTGGAGGATCCCAAGATCGCCGCCAAACGCATTAAGTCGGCAGTGACGGACGCAGGCACGGACATCCGCTTCGACGCCGAGGAGAAGCCCGGCGTCTCCAACCTGCTGACCATCTACTCTTCCCTGACCGGGAAGTCGGTGGCGGAGCTCGAAGCCGAGTACCAGGGGAAGATGTACGGCCACCTCAAGGTGGACCTTGCGGAGGTGGTGGTGGACTTCATCACTCCGCTCCGAAACCGGACCAACGAGTTGATGGCTGATCCCGCCGAGCTTGACCGGCTGCTGGCCCTCGGTGCGGAACGGGCCCGGGAAATTGCCTCTGTCACGTTGGGCCAGGTGTACCAGCGCATGGGTTTCCTGCCGTCCCTCAGCCTCGCAGGAGTCCGCTAGCGCCATGTCTTCGAGAAACGTCACCGCCAGGGGAGGTGCCTTCTCCGCCGGCCAGGCGGAGCGGTCCCTGGCCGACCGCTTCGAAGACCAGTCCGGCCACAACGCGGCAACGGACCATGAAGTTGCCCGCAGCGACGAAATCAGTGTGGGCGTCATCCTGGGCTTCCCCGCCGAGATAGCTGACGAACTGCAGCGCTGGCGCGCGTCCTTTGGCGATCCCCTGGCCGGGGTGGTGCCCGCGCACATCACGCTGGTCACCACTACTCCCACCCAGGACTGGGAGGCCACGCTCCGGCATGTCCGCGAGGTGGCCCGCTGGCAGAGCCCCTTCATGGTGACCATCGCCGGAACCGGAACTTTCCGGCCGGTTTCGCCGGTGGTGTTCATCAACGTGGAGGACGGCTTCGAGGAGTGCGTGGACCTGCACCGCAAGCTGCAGCAGGGTCCCCTTCACCGCGAACTGCCCTTTGCCTACCATCCCCACGTCACCATCGCCCATGATGTCGCCCCTGAAAGCCTGGATGAAGCCGAAACGGTGCTGAAGAACTACAGGGCCACCTTCCCCGTGGTTAGCATGGGACTCTATGAGCATGATGCCGACGGCATCTGGCAGCTACGGGAAGAGCTGGACTTTGGGACCGAAACTGACAACCACGCCGGCACCAGCTTCACGGACGCTGCCGCGGACACTACAACCGAAAGCGGCTGACCGGCAGCCGCTGCCCACCGAGCACGCCCAGCTGGAGCTGGCCGTCATCCAGAAGCGGATGGAATGGGGGAAAGCCAGGAGAGCGGGCGGCGGCGTGGTGCCGGGCCTGATGGCACTGGTCCAGTTGCTGCTGGCCAAACTCAACACCTTGCGCCCCATGCGGGCCTTCCAGCACTACAACCGCCAGCACGGGCCCCTGCTGAGCGCCGGGATTGGCTTCCGGATGTTCTTCTCCATCACCGGCCTCCTCACCACCGGTTTTTCGATAGCCGGGCTTGTCCTCAGCGGGCAGCCGGCCCTCCTTGACACCATTGTTGCCACGGTGGCGCAAAGCGCCCCGGGCCTCCTGAAAGTCGGCAACGGGGACGGACTGGTGGACCCAAAGGACCTCCTGAACCCGGGGAGCCTCGGCTGGACGGCGGTTATTGCCGCCGTGGTCACCATCATCACCTCGCTGGGCTGGATCAACGGGATGAGGGACGGGCTGCGCGGCGTCCTCCAACTTCCTCCGCTCGTGGTCAACCCCATCCTGGTGAGGCTGCGCGATGCCGGAACCCTCCTGCTGCTGGGGCTGGCCCTGGTGATCAGCGCGGGTGCCTCCCTTGTCTTCGGCACGGCGGCGGGCTGGGTGGTGGGCTTCCTGCATCTTAGCGACGCCGTGGCCGGACCCCTCACCACGTCGGTCAAGATCGTGGTGCCGCTGGTCCTGAACTGGGTCACAGCGCTGATCATGTTCCGGCTCGCGGCCGGACTCAAGTTGTCCCGGCAGGCGCTGCTCGAAGGCACCATCCTCGCCGCCGTAGGCACCACCGTTCTGCAGATCTTCAGCACCGAGCTGCTGGCAGGTGCCAGCCGGAACCCAATCCTCGCCTCTTTCGCCATCATCATCGGCCTGCTGATCTGGTTCAACCTGGTCAGCCAGGTCTACCTTGTCTCAGCCGCGTGGTCGGCGATCCGTGAGGCTGACCTGGAGTCCGGCGGAGCTCAGCGGAAAACCATCCTCGGCGCGCGGCGGGCGACGCCCCAGACCTGACCTGCATCGCCCAGCGGCCGTCTAAGAGCCGTTCCCTGCGTCCAGGTACTGGTCAGCCCAGGCGGCGATAATCCGCGCTGCCCGGGCGGCCTGGCCCTTGCCGGTCAGGAGGTGGTCGCTTCCCTCCAGGGAGACGAAGTTCCGCGGGTGGCGGGCGGTCTGGAAGATGGTGCTGGCATTCTCAATCCCTACGGTGTTGTCGGTAGGGGAGTGGAGCACCATCAGCGGCTTGTGCAGCTGCCTGATGCAGTCCGTCAGGTCCGCGTTCTCAAGGTCCTCCACGAAGTGCCGGCGGATTTCCACGCGCTTGCCGCCCAGGTCCACTTCGGCGCTGCCCTCACTCAGGATCCGGTCGAGTGCGGCATCGAACACATGGGCTACGTGCTTGGGGGAGAAGGGCGCTCCCACGGTGGCAACGGCGTCCAGTTCCGGAATCTCCCGGGCAGCGGCAAGGACCGCAGCGCCGCCGAACGAATGGCCCACCAGCAGCGAGATTTCCTTCCCCTCGCTGCGCATGAATTCCGCCGCCTTCACCGTGTCCGCCACCTTGTGGCTGAAGGATCCGGCAGACCATTCCCCGGCGGAGCCGCCCAGGCCAACGTTGTCGAAACGCAGCATGCCGATGCCGCTGTCCGCCAGCGCCTTGCACATCCGTGCCGCGGAGGGGCTGTCCTTGCCCAGCGTGAAGCCGTGGGAAAACACTCCCCAGCCCTTGACCGGGCCCTCGGGAACATCAATGATGCCGGACAGCATTTCGCCCGTGGAACCTGCAAAGGACACTTTTTCGGAGCGGGACAAAGGGGACCCTTTCTGCGGCCGGACAGTTTGTTCTATCACTTGTGGTCCCTAAACCCCCGCCTTAGGGACCAAAGCTGATAGAGCATCCGGGGTGCTTAAGTGCTGGAACGACGACGGCGCCCTCCACCACGTGTGGTGGGTGACGCCGTCGGCCGTAATACTGTTGCTGGAACTGCCCTAGATCCTGCGGGCCAGGATGGCCTGCTTGACCTCGGCGATAGCCTGCGTGACCTGGATGCCGCGGGGGCATGCTTCGGAGCAGTTGAAGGTGGTGCGGCAGCGCCACACGCCTTCCTTGTCGTTGAGGATCTCCAGGCGCATGTCGCCGGCATCATCGCGGGAGTCGAAGATGAAGCGGTGCGCGTTCACGATGGCAGCCGGGCCGAAGTACTGCCCGTCGGTCCAGAACACGGGGCAGGAGGACGTGCACGCAGCACACAGGATGCACTTGGTGGTGTCATCGAAGCGCTCACGGTCCTCGGCGGACTGCAGGCGCTCCCGGGTGGGCTCGTGGCCCTTGTTGATCAGGAAGGGCATGACTTCGCGGTACGACTGGAAGAAGGGCTCCATGTCCACGATCAGGTCCTTTTCCACCGGCAGGCCCTTGATGGGCTCCACCGTGATGGGCTTGGACGTGTCCAGGTCCTTCAACAGGGTCTTGCAGGCAAGGCGGTTGCGGCCGTTGATGCGCATGGCATCCGAGCCGCACACGCCGTGGGCGCAGGAACGGCGGAATGACAGGGTGCCGTCCGTCTCCCACTTCACCTTGTGCAGGGCGTCCAGGACACGGTCCGTTCCGTACATGGTCAGGTGGAAATCGTCCCAGGTGGCTTCCTCGGAAACCTCCGGGTTGTACCGGCGGACCCGCAGGTGGACGTCGAACGTGGGGATCTCGCCTCCGCCGCCGACGCCGGCGGGCAGTTCAACCTTTGAGGCTGGCTCAGCGATTTCGGTGCTCATCCTAGTACTTCCTCACCATCGGCTCGTAGCGGGTAAAGACGACCGGTTTGGTGGCGAGGCGGATACCGGCGATTGATTCCGCCGATCCGTCAGCCGGCGCGTGGTCATCCTTGTACGCCATGGAGTGCTTCATGAATTTCTCGTCGTCACGCTCGGGGAAGTCCTCGCGGAAGTGTCCGCCGCGGGATTCCTCGCGGTGCAGGGCGGCCACGGTCATGACCTTGGCCAGTTCCAGCAGGAAGCCGAGCTCAACGGCCTCGAGCAGGTCCAGGTTGAAGCGCTTGCCCTTGTCCTGGACGTTGATGCGCTTGTACCGCTCCTCGAAGGATTCGATGTCCCGCAGCACCTGGTTCAGGGTGTCCGCCGTGCGGAACACCTGCATGTTCGCGTCCATCGTGTCCTGCAGTTCCTTGCGGATCTGGGCTACTTTCTCATCGCCGGTGCCGTTGCGGGCAATGTCCAGCAGCTCGGTGGTGTAGGCCAGCGGGTTCTCCGGCAGCTCCACGTACGGCGCGGTCTTTGCGTACTCCGCGGCGGCAATGCCGGCCCGCTTTCCGAAGACGTTGATGTCCAGCAGCGAGTTGGTGCCCAGGCGGTTGGAGCCGTGGACGGAGACGCAGGCAACTTCGCCGGCTGCGTAGAGGCCGGGGACCACGGTGTCGTTGTCCTGCAGGACCTCGGTCTGGATGTTCGTGGGAATGCCGCCCATGGCGTAGTGCGCGGTGGGGAACACCGGCACCGGCTCGGTGTACGGTTCCACGCCAAGGTAGGTGCGGGCGAACTCGGTGATGTCCGGGAGCTTGGCGTCGATGTGCGCCGGCTCCAGGTGGGTCAGGTCCAGGAGGACGTAATCCTTGTTCGGGCCGCAGCCGCGGCCTTCGCGCACCTCATTGGCCATGGAACGGGCCACGATATCACGCGGCGCCAGGTCCTTGATGGTGGGGGCGTAGCGCTCCATGAAGCGTTCACCCTCGGAGTTGCGGAGGATTGCACCTTCACCGCGGGCGGCCTCGGACAGCAGGATGCCCAGGCCGGCCAGGCCTGTCGGGTGGAACTGGAAGAACTCCATGTCTTCCAGCGGGATGCCGCGGCGGAAAGCGATACCCATGCCGTCACCGGTCAGGGTGTGGGCGTTGGACGTGGTCTTGAAGACCTTGCCGGCGCCACCGGAGGCGAACACCACGGACTTGGCCTGGAACACGTGCAGCTCACCGGAAGCGAGGTCGTAGGAGACGACGCCGGCCACGCGCTTCTGCTTGTAGGCAGTGCCGTCTTCGCGGACAGCGTCCTCTTCAACCGTCAGCAGGTCCAGGACGTAGTACTCGTTGTAGAACTCAACGTTGTGCTTGACGCAGTTTTGGTACAGGGTCTGCAGGATCATGTGGCCGGTGCGGTCCGCGGCGTAGCATGCACGGCGAACGGGAGCCTTGCCGTGGTCACGGGTGTGGCCGCCGAAGCGGCGCTGGTCGATGCGGCCCTCGGGCGTGCGGTTGAAGGGCAGGCCCATCTTTTCCAGGTCCAGCACGGCGTCGATGGCTTCCTTGGCCATGACCTCGGCGGCGTCCTGGTCAACCAGGTAGTCGCCGCCCTTGACGGTGTCGAAGGTGTGCCATTCCCAGTTGTCTTCCTCGACATTGGCAAGGGCTGCACACATGCCACCCTGCGCCGCACCCGTGTGCGAGCGGGTGGGGTAGAGCTTGGTCAGTACTGCTGTGCGCGCGCGCTGACCGGACTCGATCGCGGCGCGCATGCCAGCGCCACCGGCACCGACGATGACGACGTCGTACTTATGGACCTGCATACCAGACGCTCTTTCTCTCAAAATTCGCTATAAAACAACGGGGCGGCTTTGCCTGCTCCGCAAAACAGGGCCCGCGGACAAGCCCGCGGGCCCAGGGTCGTGCCAGTGCTAGGCAGGGCAGAAGCCACCCGGAAGGGCAACGCCGTTCACTACGGGGCACGGGTTGAAGGTGAAGATGACCAGGGTGCCCAGGAGGATGATGACCACAGCCGCCGCGTAGAGAACGGTCTTCAGCCAGCGGCGGGTGGACGTCTTCTCGGCGTAGTCGTTGATGATGGTCCGCACGCCGTTGGTGCCGTGCAGCATGGCCAGCCACAGCATGGCCAGGTCCCAGAACTGCCAGAACGGGTCGGCCCACTTGCCGGCCACGAAGCCGAAGTCAATGGCGTGGATGCCTTCGCCGACCATGAGGTTCACGAACAGGTGGCCGAAGATGAGGACCACCAGCACCACGCCGGAAAGGCGCATGAACAGCCAGGCGATCATCTCGAAGTTGCCCTTGGAACCGCCGCTGCGGCGGTACTGGGGAGCGATCCGGCCGCTGCGGGGGCTCTCGATGGTTGCAGTCATGGCTTAGTGACCTCCGAGGGCGAGGGACAGGTGGCGGATGGAGAAGGCGACCATGGTCACGACCCAGAGGGCCAGGACTGCCCACAGCATCTGCCGCTGGTACTTGGCGCCCTTCTTCCAGAAGTCGACCGCGATGATCCGCAGGCCGTTGAAGGCGTGGAAAACGATGGCAGCCACTAGTCCGGTCTCACCCAGCGCCATCAGCGGATTCTTGTAGGCGCCGATCACGGCGGTGTAGGCCTCCGGTGACACACGCACCAAGGAGGTGTCCAGGACGTGGACCAACAAGAAGAAAAAGATCACTACACCGGTAATACGGTGTCCTACCCAGGACCACATGCCTTCACGGCCGCGGTACAAGGTGCCAGCTGGTTTTGTCGGCACTGATAAACCTCCCTGCAACACAGCGGCGCTGGCATGAGATCCATGCGGGGGGAACGCCTGCTGTGAGAGCACTCGTAGCTCAGGCCTAAATCTAGGCTTCGCTAACAGCTTATTCAATTTAGACGATTGTTGGTGCCCAGCGCTGGAGCGGATTTTGCGGGGAAATGAGACAAACACCACATCGGTGCTGGCCCGGAGGCCGGGGCAGAGGCCAAAACGCGGGCACGTGCGCCGCCACAGGAGCCGCGCGCGGCCCTTCAGCTAAAGTAGCCGTGATGAGTACAGACAAAGTGACAAGCCCGGCTTCACCCCTTGACCGCTTCATTGCGGTGATTCCGGCAGGCGGAGTGGGGACCCGCCTCTGGCCTCTGTCACGAGCAGCAGCTCCCAAGTTCCTTCACGACCTCACCGGATCGGGCAGCACGTTGCTGCGCGCCACCTACGACCGGCTGCATCCCCTCGCGGGCAACCGGATGCTGGTGGTGACCGGCCAGGCGCACCGTGAAGCCGTGTGCCGCCAGCTTCCCGAGGTGCGCGACTCCGACCTTGTCCTGGAGTCTGAGCCCAAGGACTCCGGTGCGGCAATCGGCCTTGCCGCGGCAATCCTGCACGAACGCGATCCCGACACCATCATGGGTTCCTTTGCCGCCGACCAGGTGATCAGCCCGGACAACCTCTTCCAGGAGGCAGTCCGGGAAGCCATCCATACCGCTGCCGCCGGCAAGATCGTGACCATCGGCATCAAGCCCACCCACCCGTCCACCGGTTTCGGTTACATCCGCTCCGGCAAGGCCCTCCACATCGAAGGCGCCCCCAGCGCCCACGACGTTGTGGAGTTCGTCGAAAAGCCGGACGAGACGGTGGCCCAGCAGTACGTGGACAGCGGCGACTACGTATGGAACGCCGGCATGTTCGTGGCGCCCGTGTCGCTGATGCTCAAGCACCTCGAGGCCAACCAGCCCGAACTGTTCCAGGGCCTGCAGGAAATCGCCCGTGCCTGGGACACCCCCCAGCGTGACGAGGTCACTGCCCGCATCTGGCCCACCCTGCCCAAGATCGCCATTGATTACGCGGTGGCCGAACCCGCCGCCGAAGCCGGGGACGTCGCCGTCGTGCCCGGTTCCTTCCGCTGGGACGATGTCGGCGACTTCGCCTCGGTCGGCCGCCTCAACAGCGCCAAGGAAGTGGACGACGTCACCGTTCTCGGTGAAGGCGCCCGCGTGTTCACCGAGAACTCCAGTGGCGTTGTAGTCACCGACACCAAGCGTGTCATCGCCCTGATCGGAATCCAGGACGTTGTCATCGTGGACACCCCGGACGCCCTTCTGGTGACCACCATGGCCAATTCCCAGCGCGTGAAGGCTGCCGTGGACGCCCTCAAGGCGAGCGGGGACACGGACGTCCTCTGACCGGGAACCTGCCGGCACTCCACGTGCCGGCAGGGCCGGGATGTAATGCGGCTCAGTGAATGGGCGCTAATGCCGCCACCCTCGCTAGAGTGAAACAGTGCGCAACTACACTACTGAAGCCGAGCCCACCGCCCTGGTGGCTCCCTGGCTTGAACCGCTCCTCCCGGAACTGCTCGAATTCCGCAGGGACCTGCATGCGCACCCGGAGCTGTCCTTCAAGGAGTTCCGCACCACGGACAAGCTCGCCGAGCGGCTCGAAGCTGCAGGCCTGAGCCCCCGCCGCCTGGAAGGCACCGGCCTGACGGTGGACGTCGGCGAAGGCCCCATCGCAACAGCCCTGCGCGGTGACATCGACGCCCTGCCCATCATCGAGGAGACGGGCCTGCCGTTCGCGTCGAAGAACCACGGCGTGACCCACGCCTGCGGCCATGATGTGCACACCACCACCATGCTGGGCATTGCCCTGGTCCTGCACCGGATGCACCAGGAAGCACCCCTCGGCGCCACCGTCCGGATCATCTTCCAACCCGCCGAGGAGACCATGCCCGGCGGCGCGCATGCCTGTATCGAACAGGGTGTCCTGGACGGCGTACCCCGGATCCTCGCCCTCCACTGCGACCCGCGGATCGAAGTGGGCAAGGTGGGCACCAGAATCGGTGCCATCACGTCCGCCTCGGACACCATCCGGATCGAACTGTCCGGGCGCGGCGGCCACACCTCCCGCCCGCACCTCACGGAGGACCTCGTGTTCGCGCTGGCGCAGATTGCCGTCAACGTCCCGGCCGTGCTGTCCCGCAGGGTGGACGTCCGCAGCGGCGTTTCCGTGGTGTGGGGCCAGATCACCGCCGGCTCGGCGCCCAACGCGATCCCCGGCAGCGGCTACATGGCGGGAACCATGCGCTGCCTGGACCGGGACGCCTGGCATGCCGCCGGTGAACTGCTCGACGAGGTGGTGCACCAGGTGGCCGCGCCCTACGGCGTGGACGTCCACCTTGAACACACCAGGGGAGTGCCGCCGGTGGTGAACTCCGAGCATGAGACGGCGATCATCGAGGCCGCTGCCCGCGCCGAGATCGGGGAAAGCGCCGTGGTGCTGACACCCCAGTCCATGGGCGGCGAGGACTTCGCGTGGTTCCTGGCCGAACTTCCCGGCGCGATGATGCGGCTGGGCACCAAAACGCCCGGCGGCGAGGACTACGACCTGCACCGGGGCGACTACATCCTGGACGAACGGTCCCTGGGCCTGGGCATCCGGGTGCTCACGGCAGCAGCCCTGCGCACCATCCGGGACCTGGAGCAGGCGCCCCTTTCCTAGCCCCGTCCCGCCGGGGGCCGGCCGGGAGGTGCGGATCCGGCGGCGGGAAAGCACGACGGCGGTTCAACCGTGGCGGTCCGCGTGGCGGTAGGTTGTGCACAACTTAGTTGTGCGCTACGGTAGTTCCATGACCGAAGCACCCCGCCTGGACCGGCAAGTATGTTTTGCGCTCTATTCGGCGTCCCGGGCCGCCACCGCCGTCTACCGGCCGGTCCTGGACGAGCTGGGCCTCACCTACCCGCAGTATTTGGTCATGCTCGTGCTGTGGGAAAGCGAACCCCGGGGAGTCAAGGAACTCGGCGGAGAACTCGGCCTTGACTCAGGCACCCTGTCGCCCCTGCTCAAGCGTTTGGAAGCCCTCGGGTTCGTGGAACGCCGGCGGTCCGGCGAGGATGAGCGCCGCGTCGCCATCCACCTGACCCCCGCCGGGCGAAGCCTCAGCGGCCCGGCCAGCGCCATCCCGCAGCGGCTGGCCGACGCCGCAGGGCTCTCGCTGGATGAACTTGACCGGCTGCGGACCACCCTGGGCAAGCTCACGGCCGCGCTGCATGAATCACTCTGAACGCTGAATCCGGCACCATCCCACCTACAGGACGGACTTATTTCGTGAAAACTCTCTACACCGCCGAGGCACTGGCCTCGGGCGAAGGGCGTGACGGTACCGCACGCAGCAACGACGGCCGGCTGGCCGTGGACCTGGCCAGCCCTGTGGAACTCGGGGGCAGCGGCCAGGGCACCAACCCTGAACAACTCTTCGCCGCCGGCTACGCCGCCTGCTTCCACTCCGCACTGCGCCTGGTCGGCCGCAAGGCAGGCGCAGACCTCACGGACTCGGCCGTCGCAGCAAAAATCCACCTTGGGCAACTGGACGGCGGTGCCGGCTTTGGGCTGGCCGCCGAACTGGAAATCGCCCTTCCCGCCCTGGACCTGGCCACCGCAGAGGACCTGGTGGCCAAGGCACACCAGGTCTGCCCCTATTCGAACGCCACCCGCGGCAACATCAACGTCGACCTCAAGATTCTGGAGTACGCAGCATGAGCACAGCCATCGCAACCACCACCCGTGAAATCCGGCTCGCCTCCCGCCCCGTGGGGCGCCCCTCCGGTGACAACTTCGAACTCGCAGAGTCACCCCTGCCCGCACTCGAAGACGGCCAGATCTTGGTGCGCAACCTTTTCATGTCCGTGGACCCCTACATGCGGGGCCGCATGAACGACGTCAAGTCCTACTCCGCTCCCTTCGCCGTGGGCAAAGCGCTCGACGGCGGCGCGGTGGGTGAGGTGGTCGCGTCCCGTTCGTCGGCACACAAGGAGGGCGACGTCGTCGTCCATTCCCTGGGTTGGCGGGAGTATGCGGTGGTGGACGGGAGTGCTGCCACCCCTGCCCGCACTGACCTGGCGCCGGCCTCGGCTTTCCTCGGCGCCCTGGGCATGACCGGGCTGACGGCGTACACCGGCCTGTTGAAGGTAGCGGAATTCAAGCCGGGGGACGCCGTGTTCGTCTCCGGCGCAGCAGGTGCGGTCGGTTCCCTCGTCGGTCAGATCGCCAAGGCCATGGGCGCCTCGCGGGTCATCGGCTCTGCAGGCTCGCCCGCCAAGGTGGCACGCCTCCTGGAGCTGGGCTTCGACGCCGCGTTCGACTACCACGATGGTCCCGTGGTGGAGCAGCTGCAGAAGGCAGCAGGCCCCGCCGGCATCGACGTCTACTTCGACAACGTGGGGGGCGAGCACCTGGAGGCGGCCCTGGCGGTCCTCAATGTGGGCGGCCGGGTGGCAATGTGCGGCGCGATCGCACAGTACAACTCCACCGAACCGACTCCCGCACCGCACAACCTGATGCAGGCAATCGGCAAGCAGCTGACCCTGCGCGGCTTCCTGGTGGGTGGCCAGCGGCAGCACGCGGCTGAGTTCGCGGAGAAGATGGCCGGCTGGCTTGCGGACGGCACCGTACGCTACGACGAAACGATCGTGGACGGGCTGGAGAACGCGCCGCAGGCGTTCATGGACCTCCTGGACGGGGCAAACACCGGCAAGATGCTGGTCCGGCTGTAGCCGCCGCAGGCATCCGCGAGCAGTAGGGGCACCGCTTTCCGCGGTGCCCCTACTGCTTGGTAACAACTTGTAAACAATCTCCCGGATGGACTCCCGGCGTGCTATGGGGACGTGGCGCAGGCCACTAAAGTAAGTGCCATCAGTGCGCTCCGGCGCAGTGCTGCGTGCCTTCAGTGAAAACAGAATTTCAGCGCCGAAACGGACACTCATTGAATTCCAGCCCGTAGCGCCACTCGCATCATCCCTGGAGGAAAATTGAAGAAATCACTGCGTGCCAGCTTCAAGCGCGGTTCAATGGCCGGCGTGGCCACCCTCGGTGCGTCCGCGCTTGTACTTACCGGCTGCGGTGCGGCCCCCGAAGCCGGAAGTACAGCATCCGCAGGTGCCAGCGACTACACAGGCTGCATCGTTTCGGACTCCGGCGGGTTCGATGACCAGTCCTTCAACCAGTCCTCCTATGAGGGCCTGAAGAAGACCGAGAAGGACCTTGGCATCAAGGTCAACCAGATCGAGTCAAAGACCAACAACGACTTCGAACCCAACCTGCGGGCCATGGTTACCGCCGGCTGCAACCTGACCATCACGGTCGGCTTCCTGCTGGGCGACGCCACCAAGGCACAGGCAACGGCCAACCCGGACAAGCACTTCGCCATCATCGACTTCGGCTATGACCAGCCCATCAGCAACGTCAAGCCCATCATCTATGACACCGCCCAGGCGGCATTCCTGGCCGGCTACCTGGCCGCAGGCACCACCAAGACCGGGACCGTGGCCACCTTCGGCGGCATCAAGATCCCCACCGTCACCATCTTCATGGACGGCTACGCGGACGGCGTGAAGTACTACAACCAGCAGAAGGGCAAGAACGTCAAGCTGCTCGGCTGGAACAAGGACGCCCAGGACGGCAGCTTCACCGGCGACTTCGAAAAGCAGGACGTTGGAAAGCAGCTGACCAAGAACTTCCTGGACCAGGGCGCTGACATCGTCATGCCGGTGGCCGGTCCAGTGGGCAAGGGTGCAGGAGCCGCGCTCAACGAAGCCAAGGCTGCCGGCAAGGACGTCAAGCTCATCTGGGTTGACTCCGACGGCTACCTCACCGCCCCGGACTACAAGGGCATCATGCTCTCCTCGGTCATGAAGCAGATGGGCGAGGCCGTGGAGACCGTGGTCTCCGAGGACAAGGACGGCAAGTTCAACAGCACCCCGTACGTGGGCACGCTCGCCAACGACGGCGTGCAGCTGGCACCCTTCCACGACCTCGATTCCCAGGTCCCCGCGGAACTGAAGTCCGACCTCGAGAAGATCAAGAAGGACATCGTCGACGGCAAGCTGAAGGTCGAGTCCGCAGCAAGCCCCAAGGCCTGACCCACCACACGAAGCGCCACCGCCGGTCCGTCACCCACTGGCCGGCCGGTGGCGCTTTTTGCTGGCCTGACGTTTACCGCGCGCGGCCGGCGCCTCCCGGTACTGCAGCCACTAGGCTGGTGCTGCAGCCATATATCCCGTCCGGTCTGATCACCGGACGCTTCGAGATTGGTCAGAGTTTTGAAACTTGAGCTTCGAGGGATCACCAAACGCTTTGGCACGCTGCTGGCCAACGACCACATCGACGTGGTGGTTGAGCCCGGGCAGATCCACTGCCTCCTTGGAGAAAACGGGGCGGGCAAATCCACCCTGATGAACGTGCTCTACGGGCTGTACGAGCCCACCGAAGGCGACATCCTCATCGATGACAAGCCCGTCACCTTCCGCGGGCCCGGCGACGCCATGGCTGCGGGAATCGGCATGGTGCACCAGCACTTCATGCTGGTGCCGGTCTTCACCGTGGCGGAGAACGTAGCCTTGGGCGCGGAACCCACCAAGGCGGCGGGCTTCCTCAACCTGGACCAGACCCGGCAGCGCATCAAGGAGATCTCGGACCAGTACGGTTTCGACGTGGACCCGGACGCCCTGGTGGAGGACCTGCCGGTGGGTGTCCAGCAGCGGGTGGAAATCATCAAGGCGCTGGTCCGGAATGCCAAGGTACTGATCCTCGATGAACCCACGGCCGTGCTCACGCCTCAGGAGACGGATGAACTCCTGGACATCATGCGCCAGCTCAAGTCGCGCGGCACCTCCATCGTCTTCATCTCGCACAAGCTGCGCGAGGTCAAGGAAGTCTCGGACACTATCACCGTGATCCGCCGGGGCAAGGTGGTGGGCACCGCCGATCCTGCCGCCTCCACCACCGAGCTCGCCTCGATGATGGTGGGCCGGGCCGTGAGCCTGACCCTGGACAAGGCCGCTGCCCAACCCAGGGAAACCACGTTCGACGTCCGCGACCTCACCGTCGTCGCGCCCAACGGCCAGCACGTGGTGGACCACCTCAGCTTCCACATCAAGCGCGGCGAAATCCTGGCCATCGCCGGCGTGCAGGGCAACGGGCAGACCGAACTCACCGAAGCCATCCTGGGCCTGCAGGAGCGGGTCACCGGCTCCATCGTCCTGGATGGCAAGGAACTCGTGGGCCGGTCCGTCAAGGAAGTCCTGGACGCCGGCGTCGGGTTCGTGCCCGAAGACCGCAAGGTGGACGGGCTGGTGGGCACCTTCTCCGTGGCCGAGAACCTGATCCTCGACCTGTATGACAAGCCGCCCTTCGCCAAGGGGATCAGCATGAGCCCGGCGAAGATCATGGAGAACGCCAAGGCGCGCATCGGTGAATTCGACGTCCGCACACCGTCGGCTGCAGCGGCGGCCGGAACCCTGTCCGGTGGCAACCAGCAAAAACTGGTCATGGCCCGTGAGCTCTCCCGGCCCCTGCGCCTCTTCATCGCTTCCCAGCCCACGCGCGGCGTGGACGTTGGCTCCATCGAGTTCCTGCACCGGCGGATCGTCGCCGAGCGCGACCAGGGCACCCCGGTGATGATTATTTCCACCGAGCTCGATGAAGTCATGGAACTGGCCGACCGCATCGCAGTGCTCTACAAGGGCAAACTGGTGGGCACCGTTCCCGCCGGGACCAGCCGGGACGTCCTGGGCCTCATGATGGCAGGCATCCCGCCGGAAGAACACGCACCGGCAGACCATGCACATACCCCGCAGGCCGGCACCCCGGCCCCTGCCGCCAACGCCGAGGGAGCCGACCATGCCTGACCAGCAAGCCCCAGAAAACGCCCCGGACCCGCAGTCCGCACCTTCGCCGCACAACGGCCAGGAGACTGCACCGGGGGAACAGACCGCGGCAGTGGTGGCCGTCGATACCGCCGGCGGAGCCATGCAGCCCTCAGCGGTGCCGGCCACGGCCCAGAGCGGACAGCTGCCCGGTGGCTCCGACACCGTTTTGCGCCGGATCTTCACCGGCAGCGGCATGGTATCGGTGCTCGCGGTGCTGCTGGCGCTGATCCTCGGCGGCTTGCTCATCGCGAGCACCGACAAACAGGTCTCCACCACCGCCGGCTACTTCTTCGCCCGGCCCACGGACATGCTGGCGGCGGTCTGGAATGCCGCCACCCGCTCCTACATCGCCCTGTTCCAAGGTTCGGTGTTCAACCCCCGCGGCAACGGGCTGGCAGCACAGTTCGCCCCCTTCATGGAAACCCTGACCATCGCCACGCCGCTCATCACGGCCGGCCTGGGCGTGGCGCTGGCATTCCGGGCCGGGCTGTTCAACATCGGTGCGCAGGGCCAGATCATCGTGGCGGGCATCCTGGCCGCGTGGGTGGGCTTCGCGCTGCACCTCCCGGTGGGACTGCACCTGCTGCTGGTGCTCGTGGCCGGAATCGTCGGCGGCGCCCTCTGGGGCGGTCTCGCCGGCCTGCTCAAAGCACGCACCGGGGCACACGAGGTCATCCTGACCATCATGTTCAACTACATTGCGCTGTACTTCCTGCGCTACCTGCTGAACACGCCCGCATTCCAGCGGCCGGGGGAGTCGAATCCGATCTCGCCCATCCTGGATCCCAGCGCCGTTTACCCGCAGATCCTGGGCAGCCAGTACAGGCTGCACCTCGGCTTCATCCTGGCCATCGGCGCCACGGTCCTGGTCTGGTGGCTCCTCAACAGGTCCACCGTTGGCTTCGAATTCCGGGCCGTGGGCGCCAACCCCAAGGCAGCGCAGACCGCCGGCATCAACGTCTCCCGGTCCACCATCCTGGTCATGGCCATCGCCGGCGGCCTTGCCGGCATGTCCGGCGTGGCCCAGGTTGCCGGCACCGAGAAGGTGCTCACCGACGGCGTCGCCGCCACGTACGGCTTTGACGCCATCACGGTGGCACTGCTGGGACGTTCGACGCCGTGGGGCACCTTCGCCGCCGGCCTGCTGTTCGGCGCCTTCCGCGCCGGGGCGGTCCAGATGCAGATCCAGACCGGCACCCCCATCGACATCGTCCTGGTGGTGCAGTCCCTGATTGTCCTTTTCATCGCCGCACCGCCGCTGGTCCGGGCCGTCTTCGGCCTGAACCCGCGGCGCAGGAAGCCCGCGCGCGCAGCCAAGTCCGGGCAGGCAGCCACTACCGGAGGTGCCGCATGAGCACAACAGTTTCATCGTCCAGGCCCGGCAGCCCGCAGCCCGGGGGCTCCAAGGCGGCCGCACCCGCCGCGGCGCTTTCGGCCAAACCGGTCAGCTGGAAGACTCCCGTCCTGCTCACGGTGTTCGCCCTTGTCTCCCTGGTGTTCTTCGGCTTCCTGGCACCCAGCCAGACAGCCAGTTTCGGTATCTCCACAGGGGGCGACTTCTTTCAACTTCCGGCGCTGGAAATCAATGCCTTTGCGGGCGGCATCGTGCTGTCGGTGCTGCTCGTGGCACTCGCCGCCTACGCCGTCTTCCTCAAGACCAGGAACCAGCCCGCGCCCGGCTGGCTGGCGGTCACCTTCATCGTGATCTTCGTGGCGGCCTTCCTCATTTGGGTGGTGGGCGGGGCCCGCACGCCCACCATCTCGCTGGCCGGCCTCATCGCCGGATCCGTGACGCTCGCGGTTCCGCTGGTGTTCGGTTCGCTGTCCGGTGTCCTGTGCGAACGCGTAGGCGTGGTGAACATTGCCATCGAGGGGCAGCTCCTGGGCGGGGCGTTCACCGCGGCCATCGTTGCCAGCATGACCAGGAACGCCTTCATCGGACTGCTCGCTGCAGCCGTTGCCGGGGCGGTGGTGTCCATGGTCCTGGCCCTGTTCAGCATCAAGTACCTGGTCAACCAGATCATCGTCGGCGTCGTCCTCAACGTGCTGGTATCCGGCGTGACGGGCTTCCTGTTCAGCACCGTGATGCAGGCCAACAAAGCACAGTTCAACTCGCCGCCGGGCCTGGACGTCATTGATATCCCCATTCTTTCCGCGATCCCGATCATCGGGCCCATCCTGTTCCGGCAGTCCCTGGTGGGCTACCTCATGTACGTGGCCGTCGCGGTGGTCTGGGTCGGCCTGTTCAAGACCAGGTGGGGCCTGCGCGTCCGTGCGGTGGGGGAGCACCCGCAGGCGGCGGACACCCTGGGCATCAACGTCAATGCCACCCGGTTCTGGAACGTCACCCTGGGCGGTGCCGTCGCCGGCATTGGCGGCTCCTTCTTCACCCTGGTAGCGATCGACAGCTTCACCAAGGAAATCTCCGGTGGCCGCGGCTTCATCGCCCTGGCGGCGCTCATCTTCGGCCGCTGGAACCCGGTGGGCGCCTTCTTCGCGGCACTGCTGTTTGGGTTCGCGGACAACCTGCAGAGCATCGTGACCATCATCGGAACGCCCGTGCCCAGCCAGTTCATGGCCATGCTGCCCTACCTGGTAACCGTACTCGCCGTCGCCGGCCTGGTGGGCAAGTCCAGGGGGCCTGCCGCCAGCGGCATCCCCTACGTCAAGGGATGACCGCCGTGGACAAGGGACAGATGGACCCGGCACAAACGGTGGACTGGGCAGCGCTGGAGTCCGCCGCCGTCGACGCCATGAAGAATGCGTACGCCCCGTATTCAAAGTTTCCGGTGGGAGCCGCAGCCCTGACGGGGGACGGCCGGATCGTCAGCGGCTGCAACGTTGAGAACGCCAGCTACGGGCTTACCCTCTGCGCGGAGTGCGTCCTGGTGGGGGAACTGCAGATGACGGGCGGGGGACTGCTGCGGGCGTTCTACTGCGTGGACGGCCAGGGTACCGTGCTCATGCCCTGTGGCCGCTGCCGGCAGCTGCTGTACGAATTCAGGGCTCCCGGCATGGAGCTCATGACCAGCCAAGGCATCAAAACCATGGACCAGGTGCTGCCCGACGCCTTTGGTCCCGAACACCTGGAGGAGACCCGGTGACCGACAGCAAAGCCGAAGCGTTCGACGTCGTTGATATCATCCGGACCAAGCGCGACAAGGGGACGCTGAGCCCCGAACAGATCGACTGGACCATCGACGCGTACACGCGTGGGGCCATCGCGGACGAGCAGATGGCAGCCCTGAACATGGCCATCCTGCTCAACGGAATGGACCGCACCGAAATCGCCCGCTGGACGGCCGCCATGATCGCCTCGGGAGAGCGGATGGATTTCTCCAGCCTTCGGCGCCCTGACGGCGGCCTGAAATACACCACCGACAAGCACTCAACCGGTGGGGTGGGGGACAAGATCACCCTGCCCCTGGCTCCGCTGGTGGCAGTGTTCGGCGTTGCTGTCCCGCAGCTGTCCGGCCGCGGGCTGGGGCACACCGGCGGCACCCTGGACAAACTCGAGTCGATTCCGGGATGGCGGGCCAACCTGGCAAACGACGAAATCCTGGCCCAGCTCCAGGACGTGGGGGCGGTCATCTGCGCCGCCGGTGCCGGCCTGGCCCCGGCGGACAAGAAACTCTATGCCCTGCGCGACGTCACGGGAACGGTTGAGGCCATCCCGCTGATTGCCTCCTCCATCATGAGCAAGAAGATCGCGGAGGGCACCGGGTCCCTGGTCCTGGACGTCAAGGTGGGCAGTGGAGCCTTCATGAAGGATGAAGCCAAAGCCCGCGAACTGGCCGAGACCATGGTGGCGCTCGGCAAGGACGCGGGGGTCAACACCGTCGCGCTGCTGACCAACATGAACACCCCCTTGGGACTCACGGCCGGCAACGCCATTGAAGTCGAGGAATCGGTGGAGGTGCTGGCGGGCGGCGGCCCGGAGGACGTGGTGGAACTGACCGTCCGGCTCGCCGAGGAGATGCTGGCCTGTGCAGGGGTTCACGACGCCGACCCCGCCGCCGCCCTCAAGGACGGCCGGGCCATGGATGTCTGGAACCGGATGATCACCGCCCAGGGCGGCGACCCCCGCGCGGCGCTGCCGGTGGCCAGGGAATCCGACGTCGTCTATGCCCCCGCCGATGGGGTGCTGGTGGAGCTGGATGCGCTCGCCGTCGGTGTGGCTGCGTGGCGGCTGGGTGCCGGCCGCGCCCGCAAGGAGGACGCGGTACAGGCGGGGGCCGGGGTGCGCATGCATGCCAAACCCGGCGCCACCGTGCGGGCAGGGGAGCCCCTGATGACACTGCTCACCGACACTCCGGAGCGGTTCGCCCGTGCCCGGGAAGCCCTGGAACACGCAGTGGTCATCGCTCCGGAAGGTTCGCGGCCCGCCCAGCAGCTCATCATCGACCGCATAGCATAGGGACCCATGCAGGCCATCAATGACTTCATCCTCGCCGCAGCCGGCCAGCCGTGGGTGCTGGTCCTGGTGCTGGCGTGCTGCGTCATTGACGGCTTCTTCCCGCCCGTTCCCAGTGAGTCCGTGGTGGTGGGCCTCGCCGCCGTGGCCGCCACCGCGGATGTTCCCAACCCGCTGCTCCTGGTGCTTGTAGCGGCAGCGGGTGCATTCCTCGGGGACAACATCGCGTACCTGCTGGGCCGCCGGGTGGGCACCAGGCGCTGGGCGTGGATGCGCGGGCCGCGCATGCAAAGCGCGTTCCGCTGGGCGGGCCGGGAGCTGCACAAACGGCCGGCATCGCTGATCCTGGTGGCCCGCTTCGTCCCGATCGGCCGGGTGGCGGTAAACCTGACCGCCGGGGTCACGCATTACCCGCACCTGCGGTTCGTGGGCCTGACCGTCCTTTCGGCGAGCCTGTGGGCCGGCTACTCGGTGGCGATCGGGCTGTTTTTTGGCCAGTGGTTCGAGAACAACCACGTCCTGGGCGCAGCGATTGCCATTGTCTGCGCGGTAGCGCTGGGCATCGTGGTGGACCTGGTCATCAACAAGTTCCGGGGTAAACCCAACGTGGTGGAACGGATCCGGGAACCCGGGGCCTGACCAGCGCGTTTAAGGGGTAATTCCGGGCATTGGGGCGTAGCGGACAGGGCCCGGGGCGTGGGACACTTAGGAACGATTTCCGCTTTGGCTGCGGCACTTTGGCTGTGTCATTTTTCTACAGGAGCAACACCGCGTGGAGTTTATTAATGAGGCCGTGCTCCATGCAGCGGGCCAGTGGTGGATTTACCCGGCGCTGCTGGTGTTCTTCTTCGTGGACGGCTTCGCCATGGTGGTCCCCAGCGAGACCCTCATCGTGGCGCTCGCAGCCTTCTCGCGGCACAGCGGCGAACCCAATCTCTGGATCCTGGGCCTCACTGCACTTGTTGGCGCCATTGCCGGTGACAACATGGCCTACATGCTCGGCCGCAAGATCGGCCTGGAGCGGTGGGGATGGATGCGCCGGCCCAAGGTCCGGAAAGTCTTCGCCTGGGCCCGCTATGAACTCGAGAAACGCGGCGCGGTACTGATCTTCACCGCCCGCTACATCCCCTGGGGCCGTGTGGCGGTCAACTACGTCGCCGGAAGCACCGGCTTCTCGCACCGCAGGTTCTTCGTCTTCGACGCCTTTGCCTGTGTGACGTGGGTGGCCTACTCCCTTGGCATCGGCCTGCTGGCCAGCTCGTTCCCGTGGCTGCACCACAACCCGCTGCTGAGCGCGGGCATCGCCGTCGTCTTTGCCATTGTCTTGGGTGTGGTCATCGACCACCTGCTCCGCTGGTGGCACAAACGGCTGGGCCGGCATGACGCCCCCGAGGCGGACGAGTGGGCCGAAGGGTCCTCCGGTTCCGGGCAGGAACGCAGGCCCGGCACGCAGGCCCTCGTGGTGCCCTCGGCAGAGGCCGGCCCCGCGGCCAAGTAGCGGCCGGCTTTGAACGGCTGGCTTTGAACTGCGGCCCACCCTAAGGTGGGAACGTGACTGAGCCCATTGTTGACGCTGCCCCTGCCATCGATTTTGACCTGAAGAGCCTGCCCAAGGTTTCCCTTCACGACCACCTGGACGGAGGACTCCGTCCGGCCACCATCATCGAGCTGGCGGAGGCCGTTGGCCACACACTTCCCTCAACGGACCCCGTGGCCCTGGGACAGTGGTTCCGCGAATCAGCCGACTCCGGATCCCTGGTCCGCTACCTGGAAACTTTCGACCACACGGTAGCCGTCATGCAGACCTACGACGGCCTGTTCCGCGTTGCCAAGGAGTTCGTCGAGGACCTTGCGGACGACGGCGTGGTGTACGGCGAGGTGCGCTGGGCGCCCGAGCAGCACCTCCAGAAGGGGCTCAGCCTTGATGATGCCGTGGAGGCAGTCCAGGACGGACTGGAGGCCGGCGTCGAGGCCGTCTCCGAGACCGGACGCGAGATCCAGGTGGGGCAGCTGATCACCGCCATGCGCCACGCCGACCGCGGCCAGGAGATCGCCGAACTCGCCGTCCGCCACCGCAACCAGGGCGCAGTGGGCTTCGACATTGCCGGCGCCGAGGACGGATTCCTGCCCAGCCGCTTCAGGGACGCCTTCACGTACCTGGCCCAGCACAATTTCCCCGCCACCGTACACGCAGGCGAGGCTGCCGGGCTGGAGAGCATCCAGTCCGCGCTGGTGGACGGCCGCGCCCTCCGGCTGGGACACGGCGTCCGCATCGCCGAGGACATCATGGTGGAATTCGACGATGACGAGGAAGCCGGGGACACCGTTGGCCTGGTCACCCTCGGCGACCTCTCCAGCTGGGTCCGCGACCGCGGCATCGCCCTGGAAATCTGCCCTTCCTCCAACCTGCAGACCGGCGCCATCGCGGAGTTCGGCGAAGGCATCGAAAGCCATCCCCTGGACATGCTCTACCAGCTGGGCTTCAACGTCACCATCAACACCGACAACCGCCTGATGAGCGGCGTCACCCTGACCGACGAGTTCAACCTGCTGGTGGAAACCTTCGACTACGACCTCGATGACCTGCTGGAGCTGACCCTCAACGCCGCCGAGGCATCCTTCCTGCCCCTGGAGGAAAAGGAAGCGCTGGTGGAGTACATCAACGACGCCTACGCCAACCTTGGCTGATCCGGATTCGCGGCCCGGCAGTTCTGCAACGGCGGAACTGCTGGGCCTGATTGCCCAGCTGCGCGTGCACTGCCCCTGGATGGGCGCCCTGACGCACGCGTCGCTGGTGGAATACCTCCTGGAGGAGGCCTACGAAGTGGCCGAGACCATCGAGGAAGGCCACCCCGACGCCGAGCTGCAGGGCGAGCTCGGTGACGTGCTGCTCCAGGTGGTGCTCCATGCCCGCCTGGCTGAGGAGCGCGGCGCCTTTACGTTCGACGACGTGGCGCGCGGCCTGGGTGCCAAAATGATCCGGCGGAATCCCCATGTCTTCCGGCCTGACGGCTCCCTGCAGGACAGCTTCCCGGCCACCGTGGCGGAGATCGAGCAGAAGTGGGATGCCGTAAAGCGGGCCGAAAAGCCGGAACGGCAGGACCCCTTCGAAGGCATCCCGCAGGCCCTCCCGGCGCTGGCCAGGGCGCAGAAGTCCCTGGACCGTGCAGCGCGTGCTGGCCTTGGGCTCCCCGCGGGGACTCCCGTCCCTGAAAGCGAGGACGAGCTCGGAAACCTGCTGCTCGCCGTCGTGCGTTCTGCGCGGGACAACGGCATGGACGCTGAGCGCGCCCTGAATGCCGCCGTCCGCCGCTACCAGCGTGACCAGAGTGACCAAAGCGACCAAGCGCCATCATGACGTCCCGGCCTTGACCGGTTTGAGTAACCCGGAGCACTCTCGACTAGGCTGGACCGTGACGAGTACGTCGAGTTTTCTGCCTGATTCCCCCCGTTAATCGCCCATAAGGAGCAAATTCATGGCGCTTATCGATGCCATCCACGCCCGCGAGATCCTCGATTCCCGCGGCAACCCCACCGTTGAAGTTGAAGTCCTGCTGTCGGACGGCCAGATCGGCCGCGCCGCGGTTCCCTCCGGCGCCTCCACCGGTGAGCACGAGGCCGTTGAACTGCGTGACGGCGACAAGGGCCGCTACCTGGGCAAGGGCGTGCAGAAGGCCGTCGACGCCGTGATCGACCAGATCGCCCCCGCCCTGACCGGCTTCGACGCCACCGACCAGCGCAGCATCGACCAGGCCATGCTGGACCTGGACGGCACCCCCAACAAGGGCAAGCTGGGCGCCAACGCCATCCTGGGCGTCTCCCTGGCAGTCGCCAACGCAGCCGCTGCTTCCGCCGACCTGCCGCTCTACAAGTACTTGGGCGGCCCGAACGCCCACGTCCTGCCCGTGCCGCTGATGAACATTCTCAACGGTGGCTCCCACGCCGACTCCGACGTCGACATCCAGGAATTCATGATCGCCCCGATCGGCGCCGAGACCTTCTCCGAGGGCCTGCGCTGGGGCGTTGAGGTCTACCACAACCTCAAGTCCGTACTGCAGCAGAAGGGCCTGTCCACCGGCCTCGGCGACGAAGGCGGCTTCGCACCGAACCTGCCGTCGAACCGTGCAGCCCTGGACCTCATCACTGAGGCCATCAAGAACGCCGGCTACACCCCGGGCAAGGACATCGCCCTGGCCCTGGACGTTGCCTCCTCCGAGTTCTACAAGGACGGCGCGTACCAGTTCGAAGGCAAGTCCCTGTCCGCCAGCGACATGAGTGCGTACTACGGCGAACTCGTTGCCGACTACCCGCTGGTCTCCATCGAGGACCCGCTGGACGAGAACGACTGGGACGGCTGGAAGACCCTCACCGACGCCATCGGCGACAAGGTCCAGCTGGTGGGTGACGACCTCTTCGTCACCAACCCCTCCATCCTGCAGCGCGGCATCGACACCAGGACCGCCAACTCCCTGCTGGTCAAGGTCAACCAGATCGGTTCGCTGACCGAGACCCTGGACGCCGTCAGCCTGGCCCAGCGTGCCGGCTACACCACCATCACCTCGCACCGCTCCGGCGAGACCGAGGACACCACCATCGCGGACATCGCCGTGGCCACCAACGCCGGCCAGATCAAGACCGGTGCACCGGCCCGCTCCGAGCGCGTAGCCAAGTACAACCAGCTGCTGCGCATCGAAGAGGAACTGGACGACGCCGCACGCTACGCAGGCCGCAGCGCCTTCCCGCGTTTCAAGGGCTAGTAACCGCCTAAACCCATCCGCGGTGGCTATGGTTGAAAGACCATAGCCACCGCTGTTGTTTCCAGCAGCATTTGTTCAGCAGTGAACGTCCAGCACAGATAGTGGCGGCCCCGGCAGGCTGCGTTTCAGGAGTGTCATGGCTACCCGCCGCCCCAAAGTTCCCAAGGTCGCACCCGCCCGTCCAGCCAAGGCAACGGACGACGACGGATCCTCCGGCGGTGCCGAGGTCATCCGGGCGGATTTCCGGCCGGCCAAGGGCGGGTCCGCGGCAGCCCCCGCACCTGCAAAGGACAGCCACGCGGGCGGAACTGCTGCAGGCCGGTCCGGGAAAGCGGGGGAGGCCAAATCTTCGAAGCCCGCCGCCGGGCGCAAAGGCAGCAGTCCCGTTGACGGCAAGGATGCCCGCAGCCCCGAAGAGGAGCAGCATCCCGTCCCCGCCAAGGCGTTTTCCGGCCGCATGCTCGCACTGGCCGTGGTGATGATCGCCATCACCGTGATGCTGGCCCCCACAGTCAAGATCTTCTTCGACAAGAAGGCCGAAATAGACGCCCTGAATGCTGACATCGCCGCCCGCCAGGCCGAAGGCGACGTCCTCCGCCAGCAGGTGTCGCGCTGGCAGGACCCCAACTACGTCAAGCAGCAGGCCCGCGACCGCATTAACATGGTTATGCCGGGCGAAACCGGCTACTGGGTTTTTGGCAGCGATGAGCCGGCCGGAGAAAGCAGTAGCCCCGCCGGCGCAGCAGCACAAGACCCCGCCGATCTGCCGTGGGTGGATTCCCTGTGGGAGTCCATCAGGCGCGCGGCCACAGACTGAACCGCACAGGAAGGACGGCCCGCGACAGTGGAACACAACACGGCAGCCGCCCGGGACGAATCCCGCCAACCAACAGCACACGACCTTGAAGTACTGAGCAGGCAGCTGGGACGACCCGTCCGCGACGTCGTGGAGATTCCGGCCCGCTGCGTCTGTGGCAACCCCCTCGTGGCAGCCACCGCGCCCCGGCTGAGCAACGGCACCCCGTTTCCCACCACCTTCTACCTGACGCACCCGGTGATCACGTCCGCGGTTTCCAGGCTTGAGGCTGCCGGGGTCATGAACAGCATGAACGAGCAGCTGGCCGCTGACGCCGGGCTTGCCGCTGCCTACCGGGCGGCCCACGGGGAGTATCTGGCCGCCCGCGACGCCATCGGGCAGCGTTCCGGAATCGGTCCGGTGCCGGAGATCGACGGCGTGTCCGCCGGCGGGATGCCCACCCGCGTCAAGTGCCTGCATGTCCTGGTGGGCCACTCCCTTGCTGCGGGCAGCGGCGTCAACCCCCTGGGGGACCGGGCCCTGGACATGATCACTGAGTGGTGGACTGCTGACAAGTGCTACTGCGACGGCGCCTGGGACACCACCGGCGAGGCACCATCCCGGGACCTGAGCCGCCACGGGCCCCAAGGGCTCCCGGACATTGTGGGCCGCCCCGCCCCGGTCCGGAAATCCGCCGGAACCACAGAGGCATCCGAATGACCCGCGTCGCCGCCATCGACTGCGGCACCAACTCCATCCGGCTCCTGATCGCCGACATTGACCGCAGTAACGGCGGCACAAAGCTCACCGACGTCGTCCGGGAGATGCGCGTGGTCCGGCTGGGCCAGGGCGTGGACGCCACCGGCGAACTGGCTCCGGAGGCACTGGAACGCACGCTTGGCGCCACGGCCGACTACGCCCGCCTGATCAAAGAGCATGGCGCAGAGCGGATCCGGTTCGTTGCCACCTCCGCGAGCCGCGATGCACGCAACCGGGACGTCTTTGTGGACGGCGTCAGGGAGCTGCTGGGAGTGGAACCGGAGGTCATCTCCGGGGACGAGGAAGCGGCGTTGTCCTTTGCCGGGGCCAGCAGCGTGCTGCCCGTCCTCGACGGCCAGCAGGTGCTCGTGGTGGACCTCGGCGGGGGAAGCACCGAATTCGTCCTGGGCACCGCCGCCGGCGTGACCGCTGCCAAATCCGTGGACATCGGCTGCGTCCGGCTGACTGAACGGCACCTGCGCAACGATCCGCCCACTCCCGAACAGATTGCCGCCGCGGAAGCCGACGTGGACGAAGCCATGGCCCGCGCCGGACGCGACGTCCCCCTGGAACGCGCCACCGCCGTCGTCGGCGTGGCCGGGTCCGTCACCACCATCACCGCGCACGCGCTCCGCCTGCCGGAATACTCGCCCGACGCCATCCATGGGGCCGCGCTGCCCATCGGGGACATCCGCGACGCCGCCACCGACCTGCTGGAGATGACCCGGGCCGGGCGGGCTGCGCTGCCGTACATGCACCCCGGCCGCGTGGACGTCATCGGCGCCGGGGGACTGGTGTGGCGCCGCATCCTCGAACGGATGGGGGAGCTGACCGGCGGGAAGGTCACCACGGCCACCGCAAGCGAGCACGACATCCTTGACGGCATCGCCCTGAGCATCGGGTAGCCCCATGCATCCCACCCCAGCTTCAACCCCGCTTGCGTCCCGTGCCGCGGCCGCCGCGGTGGCTGTCCTCCTGGCCGCGTGCTGCTTGTTCGCCGGCCTGTTCACGGCCCCCGCCGCACACGCCGACGAGTGGCGCGACAAGGAGTACTGGCTCGCGGACTCGGGCATTACCAAGGCCTGGGAAGTGTCAAAGGGCGCCGGCGTGAAGGTGGCCGTCATCGACAGCGGCATCGATGCCCAGCACCCGGACCTCAAAGGCGCGGTTGTCGGCGGTTACGATGCCTCCGGCTCAGGCCAGCCGGACGGCCAGAAAAGCGTCGGCTCCAAGCCTGAACACGGCACCCTGGTAGCCACCATGCTCGCAGGCCGCGGACACCAGCCCGCCAGCGCGAGCCCCAGCCCCAGCCCCGGGCCGGCTGTTCCGCCGGACGGCATCATCGGCGTCGCGCCCGAAGCGCAGATCCTCTCCGTCTCCACCTGGCTGGGCTCGGCCAACCCCTCGGGCAAAAGCGACCAGGACCAGATTCCCGAGGCGGTCCGCTGGGCGGTGGACAACGGCGCCAAGGTCATCAACATCTCGCTCGGCAGCACCACGCCGCAGTGGCCGCAAAGCTGGGACGCCGCCTTCCTGTACGCGGAACAGAAGGACGTGGTCATTGTGGCCGCCGCCGGGAACCGGGTGGGCGGCAACACCCAGGTGGGCGCGCCCGCCACCATTCCCGGCGTCCTCACCGTCGCAGGCCTGGACCGCAAGAACGTGGCCAGCGTGGACGCCTCCTCGCAGGGCATCAGCATTGGAGTGGCTGCGCCGGCCGAGAACCTCCTGGGCGGCCTTCCGGGCGGAGGCTATGCGGAATGGGCCGGAACCTCCGGGTCCACGCCCATCGTGGCAGGCGTTGCTGCCCTGATCCGGTCCAGGTGGCCGGACATGAGCGCCGAACAGGTGATCAACAGGATCGTCTCCACGGCGAAGGACGCCGGCGCCCCGGGGAAGGATCCACTGTACGGCTTCGGCATCCTCAACGCCGAGGCAGCGCTCAAGGCTGACGTCCCGGAGGTTTCAGTCAATCCGCTGGGCACCATCGCCGAGTGGATCCGCGTGCACAGGCGGGGCAACGCCGCCCCGGCAACCCCGCTGCCCACCGCAACCTCAGCGCCCATCGCGGCACCCACGCTGCCCGAAGCCACCGTTCCCGCCGCGAAGCCACCGTCCCAGCGCGACAGTGCCATTGGCGCCGCCGTCGTGATCGGTTTCGCTGCCCTGTTCGTGGCCATCATCGCCGCCGCCGCCATCCAGCTCCGACGGGCGGCCCGCAACCCTTCCCTTGCCGTGGAAGAACCGGACACAGGCGTGGTGGAAAGGGTCAAATCGCGGCCTGACTCCTAGGTTACGGGGGCTCTGCACGGCTAGTGAAGATTTTCACAAACTCCTGTATCCTTGAACAATGGCAACCACCCCACAGCTCCAGGACCGTCCCAGGGTACTCGTCGTCGGCGGCGGGTACGTCGGCCTGTACGTAGCACTGAAACTGCAGAAGAAGATCGCGAATGCCGGTGGCATCGTCACCGTCGTTGATCCCCTGCCCTACATGACTTACCAGCCCTTCCTCCCCGAGGTGGCAGGTGGCAACATCGAAGCCCGCCACGCAGTGGTCTCCCACCGCCAGCACCTCAAGCAGACGGAACTCATCCAGGGCCGCGTCACGTCGATCGACCACGTTAACCGGACGGCCGTGGTGGCTCCTGCCGACGGCGGCGAGAACTTCGAGGTTCCCTACTTCGACGTCGTGCTCGCAGCCGGCGCCATCACCCGCACCTTCCCCATCAAGGGCCTGGCGGACAAGGGCATCGGCCTGAAGACCATCGAGGAAGCCGTTGCCCTGCGCAACAAGCTGCTGGAGCGCATCGAGGTTGCCTCCACCATGGCGGACCCTGCAGCCCGCGCCAAGGCCCTCACCTTCGTGGTGGTCGGCGGCGGCTTCGCCGGCATCGAGTGCATCACCGAGATGGAAGACCTCGCCCGTGCCGCCGTGCGCAACAACCCCCGCATCAAGCAGGAGGAAGTCCGCTTCGTCCTGGTCGAAGCCATGGGCCGCATCATGCCCGAGGTCACTGCAAAGCAGGCTGACTGGGTGGTTGAGCACCTGCGCAGCCGCGGCATCGAGGTCCTGCTGAACACCTCGCTGGACAGCGCCGAAGGCACCCTGAAGCTCATCAACCTCCCGGACAAGACCCCCGCCCAGGAGTTCGAGGCAGACACCCTGGTGTGGACGGCCGGCGTGCAGGCGAACCCGATGGTCCGCTCCACCGACTTCCCGCTCGAACCCCGTGGCCGCGTCCGCGTCCTGCCGGACCTGCGCGTCGCAGGCGACGAAGGCATTGTGGAGAACGCCTGGGCCGCCGGCGACATCGCCGCTGTCCCGGACCTCACCGGCAAGGGCCTCCCGGACGGCACCTGCGTCCCCAACGCCCAGCACGCCCTGCGCCAGGCCAAGCGCCTCGCCAAGAACCTGTGGGCTTCCCGTTGGGACAAGCCGCTGTCCGACTACAAGCACAAGAACCTTGGTGCCGTAGCAGGCTTCGGCGAATGGAAGGGCGTCGCCAACATCAACCTCCTGGGCCGCATCGGCCTCAAGGGTGGACTCGCGTGGCTGGCCCACCGTGGCTACCACGGCATGGCCATGCCCACGGTGGAGCGCAAGTTCCGCGTCATCCTGAACTGGATCATCGGCTTCTTCGCCGGACGCGACACCACGCAGCTGATGGACCTGGACAACCCCCGCGGTGCCTTCGTCTCGGCAGCCACCCCGGCACCGAAGCCTGCCGCTGCGCCCGCAGCGGTTCCGGCCGCCGGCTCCAGCGCTGCCGCCGCCGCTCCCAAGGAAACGGTAGCGGCAAACGCCAAGTAGCGCGCCTGTTCCACCACGCTTCACAGCGCACGACGGCGGCTGTCCCCTTTGCGGGGCGGCCGCCGTCGGCGTTTCCAGCCAACGCGTCCCGGGCAGGTACCATTGACCCGGCGCCCCAGTAGCCCAATTGGCAGAGGCAGCGGACTTAAAATCCGCGTGTTGTGGGTTCGAGTCCCACCTGGGGTACATCCTGTCCCTTCCGGCGCCGGCAGGGTTTGGACACCAGGAAGCCGCCAGGACACCACGCGGCGTCCTGCGTTTAATTACGCCAAGGCCACCACAGGTATAAAGCTGTGACCTCAGTCACTTAGTTTCGCTGCTGTCTATGCATTAGCTTGAAGCTAAATCAGGAATACCTGGTCCCATTCCGGGCGCCGAAGCGCCCCATTGATCCGCACGCGCATCGCATGGCCCTGTTTCGGAAGGCAGACAAATGTACCGAAAGAAAGTCCTCACCTCGTTGGCAGCAGCAGCCACATTCAGCATGCTGCTGTCGGCCTGTGCCAACCAGGCGGGCCCCGGCACCACCGAAAGCTCGGGTTCGTCCAGCAAGGTGAACATCCCCGCCATTTCGAAAGTCGACGTCCCTGCCGGTGCGGTAAAGCCCGCCGGTGACGGCAAGGCGACCTGCCCCGCGACCACCACGCTCGCCTACGCAGGCGCGCAGACCGGCCCCAACGCCCAGCTCGGTGTCAACATCTTCAACGGCATCCAGCTGGCCATTGACCAGCACAACAAGTCCAACCCGGGCTGCCAGGTCCAGTTCAAGAAGTTCGACACTGAAGGCGACCCCAACAAGGCCACCGGCCCCGTCACCCAGCTGGTGAGCGAGTCGGACATTGTGGGTGTGATCGGCCTGCCGTTCTCCGGCGAGTCCAAGGCCACGGGCAACATCTTCGAGCAGAAGGGCCTGGTCCACATCACCCCGTCGGCCACCAACCCCACACTGACCGAAAACGGCTGGACCACCTTCTTCCGCGGCCTCGGCAATGACGCCGTCCAGGGCCCCGCAGCCGCCAAGTTCCTCACCGGCAAGCTCGGCGCCAAGAAGGTGTACCTGGTCCAGGATGACTCCGACTACGGCATTGGCCTGGGAACCTCCACCTCCGCGGGCCTGGGCAGCGCCCTGGCCGGAACGGAGAAGGTGACCACAGGGCAGAAGGACTTCTCCGCCGTGATCTCCAAGATCATGAACGCCAAGGCCGACGCCGTGTTCTACGCCGGCTACTACGCCGAAGGCGCACCGTTCGACCAGCAGCTGGTTGGCAAGGGATTCACCGGAACGTTCGTAGCGCCTGACGGTGTGAAGGACGACCAGTTCATCAAGCAGGCAGGCGACGCTTCCAACAACGCCTACTTCACCTGCCCCTGCCTCCCGGGCGAGCTCATCCCCGACTTCGCCTCGGCCTACAAGGACGTTTCCAAGGGAGCGGAACCCGGTACGTACTCCATCGAGGGCTACGACGCCGCAACCGTCCTCCTCTCCGGCATTGACGCAGGCAAGCAGAGCCGTGCGGACCTGCTGGCTTGGGTCAAGGCCTACGACAAGGACGGCCTGAGCAAGCACTACAAGTGGGATGCCAAGGGCGAGCTCCAGGCCCCGACCGTCTACGGCTACAAGGTGGAAAACGGAAAGATCGTTCCCATCGGCCCCATCGGGGAGTAGCAACCAGCACGAACCGGCTGTGGGGGCCAGCATCAGCAGGCCCCCACAGCCTTTTCTTGGCTTGGCAGCAGCCCAGGACCAAGCAACGTCAATAGACACAAGTCCCACGGCCGGGCCCACAAGGCCGCGTGCAACTGGATCAGGATGTTCCCCATGCTTCCCTCTCTTGTCCCACTACTCCCGATGGAAAACGACTGGATCACCTTCGACATACCGTCGCTGGCCCAGAACTTCTGGAGTGCCACGTTTGACGGCCTCACGTTCGGGGCCATTTATGCGCTCGTAGCGTTGGGCTACACCCTGGTTTACGGCGTCCTGAACCTCATCAACTTCGCCCACTCGGAAGTGTTCATCGTTGGCTGCTACGCCGTCTTCTTCACCCTCAGCAGCCTTGGCTTCGGCCCCTCAGCTCCCCGGCTCGACATCTGGGCCATCATCCTGAACCTGTTGCTGGCGCTGGTCCTGGCCATGGTGGCGTCAGCCGTGACAGCCTTCCTGCTGGAGCGGATCGCCTACAAACCCCTGCGGCAACGGAACGCGCCCCGCCTGGTCTTCCTGATCACGGCCATTGGCGCTTCCTTCACCATCCAGTACCTCATTTACCTGTGGCGTGGCCCCAGCCCCGAACTGGCCCTGACCATGTTCCGGCCCACCCCCATTTTCGACGTCTTCGGTACCATCATCGATTCGCAGCAGCTGGTGATCATCATCGCCGCCGTGATCATGATGGTGGGCATCGACAGGTTCATCAGCAAGTCGCGCACAGGCCGCGGCATCCGGGCGGTCGCCCAGGACCCCGACACCGCCACGTTGATGGGCGTCAACAAAGAGCGCATCATTATTACCACCTTCGTCATCGGAGGACTGCTCGCAGGAGCCGCCGCCTTGTTCTACGTCATGAAAATCCCGTCCGGTGTCCAGTACAGCGGTGGTTTCGTCCTGGGCATCAAGGCGTTCGCTGCCGCGGTGCTTGGCGGTATCGGCAACGTGCGCGGTGCACTGCTGGGCGGACTGCTCCTTGGCCTGATCGGCAACTACGGCCAGATCCTGCTGGGCAACTCGCAGTGGACCGACGTCGTGGCGTTCGTGGTGCTGGTGCTCGTGCTGCTGCTGCGGCCCGAGGGCATCCTGGGAACCTCCCTTGGAAGGAGCAAAGCATGAGTATGACGGACGGCCCCACGCCGCTGCAGACAGCCGCGGCCGAGCAGGCAGCAGAGGAACGCGAAGCATCGTCAAAAGCGCCGGGCAGGAGCACACTCCGGCAGCAGGGCAAACGCAAGCCCGGCTACTTCTCCGACCGCTGGCACGCCCTGTCCCGCCAACAGCAGTGGGCCTTCCTGGTCATCGTGGTCGTCCTGGCCTACCTGCTGCCGCTGCTCAACCCGCCGATCATCACCACTGAACCCGGCAACAACTTCGCCCTGGCCTGTTTCGACATGGCACGCTTTGCGCTGATCGCCGTTGGCCTCAACATCGTGGTGGGGTACGTCGGCCTCCTGGACCTTGGCTACGTCGCCTTCTTCGCGGTGGGTTCGTACGTTGCCGCCATGCTGACCAGCCCGGATTCGCCCTACCTGCACATCCCTTACCTGTGGACGCTTCCGGTGGCCATGGCAGTCACCATGTTCTTCGGCGTCATGCTGGGCGTGCCCACACTCCGTCTCAGGGGCGACTATCTCGCCATCGTGACGCTCGGCTTCGGCGAGATCATCCGCATCCTGGCCACCATCATTCCTGCCATGAAAGGCCAGGTGGGTTTCCAGAACGTCGGCCACCCGCCGGGTGACGGGGCTGACGGAACGCCGATCTTCTCCAACTCAAACGGTGTGCCCTGGTACTGGCTGACCTTGACCATCATCATCATCGTCACCCTCCTGGTGGGCAACCTGGAACGCAGCCGGGTAGGCCGCGCCTGGATTGCCATCCGCGAGGATGAGGACGCCGCGGAAATCATGGGTGTTCCCACCTTCAAGTACAAGGTGTGGGCCTTCGCGATTGGTGCTGCCGTCGGCGGCCTTTCCGGAGCACTCTTCGCCGGGCAGGTGGGGTTCGTCAACAACCAGAAGTTCGACGTCACAACATCCATCCTGTTCCTCGCCGCAGTGGTGCTGGGCGGGGCCGGCAACAAGGTGGGCGCCATCCTGGGTGGAGCCCTGGTCAGCTACATCCCGTTGAGGTTCACGGCCATCGCCGAATACAAGTACCTGATCTTCGGGATTGCGCTGGTGCTGATCATGATCTTCCGTTCCCAGGGACTTCTGCCCGCACGGCAGCGGCTGCTGGCGTATGGCAGGACGGCACTTAATAAGGTCACCAGCCGCGACGGCACGGAGCCGAAAGACCCGAACAATCCACCAGCCGGCCCCGGGACGCATGCGGCCGGACAGAGAGGAGCGGAGGCATGAGCTCCGAGGAAAGGCACGCGGGCTCCAGCAGTGTGGAGGAGCAGTTGGCCCAGGACAGCACAGGCCAGGACAGTACGGTTCAGGACGGTTCGGCGGCCCCCGTCGCGCCGGAGCTGGACATCGAGGCCCTCGCCGAAGCAGGAGTGGACCAGGAATTGGCCGAGAAAGTGGCCCCGGACCGCGATATCGCGGTCAAGGTGGGCGACAACATTGTCGAGGTGCAGAACCTGACCATCAAGTTCGGCGGCCTGGTGGCACTGGACAACATCAGCTTCAACATCAAGCGTGGCGAGATCCTGGGCCTCATCGGGCCCAACGGCGCCGGCAAGACCACGTGCTTCAATGCGATGACCGGCGTGTACAAGCCCACCAGCGGAAAAGTGGTGCTGGAGGGGCAGGTCCTGAACGGCATCAAGCAGCACAAGATCACCCGGCTGGGCCTGTCCCGCACGTTCCAGAACATCCGCCTGTTCGGGGAAATGACAGCCCTGGAGAACGTGGTGGTGGGCCTGGACGCGCGGCACCGGACCAGCGTGGGCGGAGCACTGCTTCGCCTGCCCACCCACATCAAGGAGGAAAAGTCTGCCATTGAGCGCGGCATGGCCCTGCTGGACTTCGTGGGCATCGGCAGCCATGCGCATGTCCTGTCCCGGCAACTGCCGTACGGCTACCAGCGGCGGCTTGAGATTGCGCGTGCCTTGGCCACTGATCCAAAGGTCCTCTGCCTGGACGAGCCGGCTGCCGGCTTCAACCCGGCCGAAAAAGAGGAACTGATGGCGCTGATCCGCACCATCAGGGATGAGGGCTACACCGTGCTGCTGATCGAGCACGACATGAAGCTGGTCATGGGTGTGACAGACCGGATTGTCGTACTGGAATTCGGGAAGAAGATCGCGGACGGACTGCCGCGGGAGATCCGTGAAGACCCGCGTGTTATTGCTGCTTACCTAGGGGAGCCTGAAGATGACGTTGCTTGAACTTGAGGGAGTGTCCGTCCACTACGGCCGCATCCAGGCCCTTCGGGACATCTCCTTCACCGTCGACGAAGGCGAAGTGGTGGCGCTGATCGGTGCCAACGGTGCCGGCAAGACCACCACCATGCGGACCATCTCGGGCCTGCTGAACTGCTCCGAAGGCAGGATTACTTTTGAGGGCCAGGACATCACCAAGATGAAGGCCCACATCCGCGTGGTGCACGGAATCTCCCAGGCCCCCGAAGGGCGCGGCATCTTCCCGGGGATGACCGTCATGGAAAACCTCGACATGGGAACGTTCGGTCGCAAAGACAGAAGCGGCGTAGCGAAGGACCTGGACCGCGTCTTCGACCTGTTTCCGCGGCTGAAAGAGCGGGAAAAACAGTTCGGCGGCACGATGTCCGGCGGTGAGCAGCAGATGCTGGCCATCGGCCGGGCTCTCATGTCCAATCCGAGACTGCTGCTGCTCGACGAGCCCTCCATGGGCCTCGCCCCACAGTTCATCCGCCAGATTTTCAAGATCATCAAGGAAATCAACAACCAGGGCACCACGGTCCTGGTGGTGGAGCAGAACGCCAACCAGGCTCTGGCCGGGGCGCACCGCGCCTTTGTGCTGGAGACGGGGGAGATCACCCACAGCGGCACGGGCAAGGAACTGTTGGAAGATCCCACCGTCAAGGAGGCCTACCTGGGCGTGGGTTAGTTCCCGGTGGGGCCCGGTGCGTCCAGGGACGCAACGGTCACGGTTCGGTTGCAACCGGGCCCCTTGGGAACTTTCCCGGCGGCCCCCGCGTGGGAATTGGTAGCGTAACAACAAGCTCATCACCCACCCCACAATGGAGGAATCCCGCAATGGCACTTGGCGGCAACCCGATCTTCAACGGAAAGAGTTTCCGTGGAGCCACCCAGGCACCGCCTGTACCGCAGGCCCCTTATGGCGCTCCCTATGGCCAGCAGCCCTACGGCCAGCAACCGTATGGCCAGCAGCCCTACGGCCAGCAGGGCTGGGGCACGCAGCCCCAGAGCATGACTGATGAACAGCTCCGGCAGATGTACAGCCAGCCCTCGGCTGGCCCCGCCGACACCGGCCGGATGACGTTCGACGACGTCATCATGAAGACCGCCGCATGCCTCGGCGCCGTGGTGGTGGGCGCTGCCATCACCCTCACGGTGGCGCAGCAGCTGGCCTCCATGCTGATGATCGTCGGAGCCTTGGGCGGCTTCGTCCTGGCGCTCGTGAACACGTTCAAGAAGCAGCCTTCACCGGCACTGATCCTGGCCTACGCGGCATTGGAAGGTCTCTTCCTCGGCGGCCTGACCCGGATCCTGGACGGCATGTTCCCCGGCGTCGGGCTGCAGGCCGTGATCGGCACGCTCTCAGTGTTCGCCGTGACCCTGCTGCTGTTCAAGAGCGGCAAGGTCCGCGCCACCCCGAAGGCCATGCGGTTCTTCATGATCGCCATCATCGGCTACGCCGTGTTCTCCCTGGTCAACATGGTGATGATGTGGACCGGCGTCCTGCAGCAACCCTTCGGCATGCGCAGCATTGAGATCTTCGGCATCCCGCTGGGCGTCTTCATCGGCCTGTTGGCCATCGGCCTCGCCGCCTTCTCGCTGATCATGGACTTCACCAGCATTGAGGAGGGCGTCCGCAATGGTGCCCCGCAGCGCTTCTCCTGGACGGCCGCCTTCGGCCTGACCGTCACGCTGGTCTGGCTCTACGTGGAGATCATCCGCCTGCTGGCCATCCTGCGCGGCGACGACTAGGCACACCGGCAACTTCCGCCGTCGTACGTTAACCAACCGTGGGCCCCACCAAACTGGTGGGGCCCACGGCCGTTAACGTGCCCCTGACGGACCGCGCCTGCCTAGGCGATCCGCATGGCGCCGGCGGCGGGGGAGACGGTGAAGATCTCAGGCGCCGCGAAGCCGGCGTCGGCAAAAGCCCCGGCGACAGCGTCACGCACCTTCTGTTCCGCGTCCACCGGCGTCAGGGCAATTGCTGCCCCGCCGAAGCCGCCGCCCGTCATGCGTGCGCCGATGGCGCCGTTGGCACGGGAGGTGTCCACGGCCAGGTCCAGTTCCGGGCACGAGATTTCGAAGTCGTCGCGCATGGAGGCGTGGCTGGCGTCCAGCAGCGGGCCGATGGCGCCGGGACCGGGGCCGGCCAGCAGCTCCACGGTCTGGAGCACCCGGTTGTTCTCGGTGACCACGTGCCGCACGCGACGGAACGTGACCTCGTCCAGCAGCCCGCTGGCTTCCTCAAGGTCCGCCACATCCAGGTCCCGAAGGGCCTTCACCCCCATGACCTCCGCGCCCAGCTCGCAGGATGCCCGCCGCGAGGCGTAGCCCCCGTCGGCGTGGGAGTGCGACACCTTGGTGTCGATCACCAAGAGCACCAGGCCGGCGGGTCCGGTCTCAAACGGAACGAGGCGCGCCGTCTGGTCCCGGCAGTCCAGGAACACTGCGTGGCCTTTTGAACCGCGCAGGGATGCGGACTGGTCCATGATGCCGGTGGGTGCCCCGACGAAGTCATTCTCAGCCCGCTGGGTTGCCAGCACCATGTCCTCGGCCTCCAGCCCGGCGCCCGTGAGGTCGTTCAATGCGGTAATGACGGCACATTCAATGGCGTGCGACGACGACAGGCCGGCGCCGAGCGGAACGTTTGAGTCCAGGAGCAGGTCCAGCCCGGGGACGTCGATCCCCCGTTGCCGCAGCGCCCACACGACGCCCAGGGGGTACTTGGTCCAGCCCTTTGCCGTTCCCGGCTGCAGGGCTTCGAGTTTGGTGCTGACCACCCCCTGGTCGCCGTACGTGGACAGCAGCCGCATGGTGGCGTCCTGCCGCACGGCGACGGCCACCCGCGCGGTACGGTCGATGGCGAAGGGCAGGACGAAGCCTTCGTTGTAGTCCGTGTGTTCGCCGATGAGATTGACCCGGCCGGGCGCCTGCCACACGCCGTCGGGAGCGCTGCCGAACTCCTGCTCAAAGCGGGCGCCCAGGTCCTGCGGTGTGGCAACTGCGGCCTGGTTGTTGTTCTGGTTCCGGGTGGTCACGCGGAGGCTCCTTCCGGGGTGGCTGCGAGGGCGGCAGCTGGCGTGGACGACGGCGGGACGGCAACATTGCGGAGCCGTTCCGCCACGCTTTCGGGAGTGGTGTCATTGATGAAAGCGCCCATGGCTGCCTCCGACCCGGCCAGATACTTCAGCTTGTCGGCTGCCCTGCGAGGAGAGGTCAGCTGCAGGTGGAGGTATCCCGCCGGCCGCAGGACGTCATCCAGCGGGGCTTGGTGCCATGCGGAGATGTAGGGAGTGGGCGTGGGGTACAGGGCGTCGACCCGCTTGAGCAGGTCCAGGTAGACATGCGCCAACTCATCCTTTTCTTCCCCGCCCAGGGCGGCGAGGTCGGCGACCTGGCGGTGCGGCACCAGGTGGATTTCCAGGGGCCACCGGGCTGCGAAGGGCACGTAGGCGCTGAAGTGCGTCCCTTCCAGCACCATCCTGCTGCCGTCCTCCCGCTCGGCGCGCAGCAACGAACCGGTCAGGGTGTCCCTGCCGTCCCTTGCGTCGTAGTACTTCCGGGCCGCAGCACCCAGGACGCCGGCTCGGGGCGTGACGTAGGGGTAGGCGTAGATTTGCCCGTGCGGGTGGTGCAGCGTAACGCCGATGTCGGCGCCGCGGTTTTCGAACGGGAAGACTTGCTTGACCCCCGCCATGGCACTGAGGGCAGCGGTACGCTGCGACCAGGCTTCAATCACGGTCCGGGACCGCTCCTGGCTCAGCCCGCTGAAGGATCCGGTGTGGTCCGGGGTGAACGACACCACCTCGCAGCGGCCGTACGCAGGGCCCTTCGTTCCCCATCCGGCATGCTCAGGGACCGGCCCCAGCGCCGGTCCCAGGGAGGGGAACCGGTTCTCGAAGACCACCACGTCATAGTCCGCGGCAGGAATCTCGGAAGCATTCCCGGGAGTGGTGGGACAGATGGGGCACTGGTCTGCCGGCGGAAGGTGGGTGCGGGCCTGGCGGTGGGCGGCAACGGCTACCCATTCGTCCGTCAGCGCATCGAAGCGGACCTCGCCCGGTTCCCCCCGCGGCGGCAGGCCGCGGTGGTCGGTGGTGAGGTTGCCGGTGCGCGGGGTGCTGGTGCCGGCGTCATCGAAATAAATCAGCTCCCGGCCGTCGGAGAGTCTGGTGCTGGTAATCCCTGTCATGCAAAAAGTGTGGCACAAGCGATCAGAAAAGAATAGTTAACAACAAAAAGTAACATGACGCGGGATGGAGGTGTGGCGCCGCCCGTTGTACGGTAATCCCCATGACTGCCTCTTCCCCACAGGAAACCTCCGTTGCATCCACGCGGGCCTGCGCCACCGGCCGGCAATACGAACTGCGCCGGGGTGATGCCGTGGCCGTGGTCACCGAGCTCGCCGCCGGGCTGCGCTCGTTCAGCCGGGGCGGGGTCCTGCTGACCGAGACCTACGGGGACGATGAGATCTCCCCGGGTGGGGCCGGCATCACGCTCGCCCCCTGGGCCAACAGGGTGGAGGACGGGCAATGGTTCCTCGACGGCAGGAAACAGCAGCTGGACATCACCGAGGTATCCCGCAACAACGCCAGCCACGGCCTGCTTCGAAACGCCGGCTATGCCCTGGTGGGGGAGTCCCCGCACGCCGTGGCGCTGGAAGCGGTCGTCTTCCCGCAGCACGGCTACCCCTTTCTGGTGCGGCACCGGGTGGACTACCAGCTGTCCGAAGACCTCGGGCTGCGCGTCCGGCAGACCCTCACCAATGACGGGACGGCGGCAGCGCCTTTCGTCCTCGGCGCGCACCCCTACCTGCGGGTGGGTGACACTCCGGTCGAGGAACTGAAGCTGACAGTTGCCGCCGACACGCGGCTGGTGACCGATGAGCGCTTGATTCCGCGCAGTTCGGCCCCTGTCGACGGGGACGTTGACTTCCGTCCAGGCCGGCACGTCGCGGACCTTGCCGTGGACGTGGCCCTGACGGACCTCCGCTTTGAGGGCGGCGTGGCCCGGCACATCCTTGCAGCGGGTGACGGCAGTGCGGTGTCGCTGTGGCAGGACGAATCCTGCCGGTACGTCCACATCTACGTGAGCACCGTGTATCCAGGCCGGACCCGGGCCGTGGCGGTGGAGCCAATGACGGGGCCGGCCAACGCCTTCAACTCCGGTGACGGCCTCCGGTGGCTGCCTGCACGGGAGTCCTTCAGCATGGAATGGGGGATCGACTACACACCCGGCGCGGGCCGGTAGTTTGCATTGGGCCACCGCTGGGGAAGTATTGGGATATGACGCCAAAAGAGGACGACGTTACCCTTGCCCACCCAGCACCGGTCCAACCGGCTCCCGCGCCGGCGCCGGCCGCGGCCGCACCCCTGAGGGTCCTGACGGACCGTGAGCTGGACAAGGACATACCGTACGGCATCCGCATCGCAGCTTCCTGGTCGTGGCGGCTCGGCCTGATCCTCCTGATGGCGGGAACGCTGGTGTGGCTGCTTAGCCACATCACCCTCCTGATCATTCCGATCATGGTGGCCGCACTCCTCGCCGGTCTGCTGAGCCCGGTCACGGCATGGCTGAAGCGGCGGGGGCTTCCCGCGGGACTGGCCGTCGCAGTGACAGTCCTTGGCTTCATCGGCGTCATTGCCGGTGCACTGGCCCTGGTGGGCAGGCAACTTGTGGTCGGTTTCGGCGAACTGTATTCCCAGGCGCTTGAGGGCGTCCGGCAGGTCCAGGACTGGCTGTCCGCCGGGCCTCTGCACCTGACCGCCGCACAGATTGACCAGTACATCAAGGAAGCCACCGACGCGCTGCAGAACAACAGCAGCAGCATCCTTAGCGGCGCCCTGTCCTTCGGCAGCACCGCCGGCCACTTCGCCGCCGGCATGCTCCTCTCCCTGTTCATCCTCATCTTCTTCCTCCTGGAAGGTGACCGGATCTGGGCGTTCCTGGTCAGGATGCTTCCCCGGAAGGCCCGGGCGGCGACGTTCGGTGCAGGCCGCAAGGGCTGGGCGTCCATGGTCAGCTACGCCCGCATCCAGATGTTTGTCGCGGCTGTCGACGCGCTTGGCATCGGCGTTGGCGCCGCCATCATCGGTGTCCCGCTGGCGCTTCCCCTGGGCGTGCTGGTGTTCCTCGGCTCCTTCATCCCCGTGGTAGGTGCCCTTTTGACGGGCGTCGTCGCCATTCTGCTGGCCCTGGTGGCCAACGGCCCCATCAACGCCCTGATCATGCTGGCCATCGTCCTGCTGGTCCAGCAGCTTGAAGGCCACATCCTGCAACCCCTGGTCATGGGCAAGGCAGTATCGCTGCATCCGGTGGCAGTCATCCTCAGCGTTGCGGCCGGCTCCTACCTCGCCGGGATCCCCGGCGCGCTGTTCTCCGTGCCCATCCTGGCCGTAGCAAACTCGGCTGTTCGCTACATCGCCGCCAGAACGTGGGAACATGAACAGGTGCCGGTAATTGCCGGGAAGCCCATTACGGCCGGAGCGGGCGGGGACAACACCATCGAGGACGTTGAGCCGCCGTCTGCACCTGGTTCGGGGCGGGACGCGGCGTCCGGCACCCCAGCTGAACACCGTGATGCCCGTGCTTCCTCCCCGGAAGGCGCCGGAGCAGAACCCAAAGGAGAGTAGTCCGTGAAGATCCTTGAAACCCTTCCCGTCACACTGGACGATGTCCTTGAGGCGCAGAAGCTGCTTGACGGGATCATTGCGCGCACGCCCGTGGAATCGTCCCGGGCGCTGGGGGGCATGGTGGGCGGGGACGTCCATTTCAAATGCGAAAACCTGCAGCGCGCCGGCTCGTTCAAGGTCCGCGGTGCCTACGTCCGGATGGCCCGGCTTTCGCCGGAAGAGAAAAAACGGGGCGTGGTGGCGGCGTCGGCCGGCAACCACGCACAGGGCGTTGCCGTTGCCGCCAAAAGCCTCGGCATCAAGGCCCGGATCTACATGCCGCTGGGCGTAGCGCTGCCCAAGCTTGCCGCCACCCGCAGCCACGGTGCCGAAGTCATCCTCCACGGGCACAACGTGGACGAGGCGCTCGCTGAAGCCCAGCGCTACAGCGATGAAACCGGCATGGTCTTCGTCCATCCGTTCGACAATGTGGATGTGGTGGCAGGCCAGGGGACCGTGGGCCTGGAAATCCTTGAGCAGGTCCCCAACGTTGACACAGTCCTCATGGGCGTGGGCGGCGGCGGGCTCCTTGCGGGGGTCGCCGTCGCCATCAAGGCCCGCGCAAGGGAACTCGGCCGGGAGATCCGCATTATCGGCGTCCAGGCGGAGAACGCCGCCGCGTACCCGCCCTCGCTTGCCGCTGACGCCCTGGTACCGCTTAAGCGGGTCTCCACCATGGCGGACGGCATTGCCGTGGGGCGCCCGGGACAGCTGCCTTTCAGCATCATCCGCGAGCTGGTGGATGACGTGGTCACCGTCAGCGAGGACTCTCTGGCCCGCGCGCTGATCTTCCTGCTCGAGCGGGCCAAGATGGTGGTGGAACCGGCCGGGGCAGTGGGCGTGGCAGCCCTCATGGACGGCAAGATCGAGAACCCGGGATCCACGGTGGTGGTCCTCTCCGGCGGAAACATCGACCCCATGCTGATGCTCAAGGTCATCCAGCGCGGCCTCTCCGCCGCAGGGCGCTACATGACCGTTCGGATGATGCTTGATGACCGCCCCGGCTCCCTGGCAACCATTGCCCGCATCATCGCCGAAAATGATGCCAACGTCACCGGCCTGGACCACACCCGGGTGGGGGGATCCATCAGCATGGGCGATGTCTCGATCACCGTGAACCTGGAGACCAAGGGCCACCAGCACGGTGAGCAGGTCCTCAGTGCCCTCCGTGCTGAGGGTTTCCAGCCGATCGTTGTGCACTAGGACCGGCCATGGCCGGACCGGGCAGCGGACTGACGGGTAACGGAGGCGGCCCGGCGCGGCAAACCATCGCCGCGCGCGCCAAGGGCGGCCTCGTGGTTCTGGGCGGCTTCGTGGCCCTGCTGTTCGCCATCGAGGTGGTCAACACGCTGATGATGGGCGCCCTCACGCGGACCTTCGGCCTGCGGCCCAGGAGTGCCGACGGGCTGCTGGACATCTTCACCTTCCCGCTCCTGCATGCCAACCTGAACCATCTGCTGTCCAACAGCCTGCCCCTGGTCATCTTCGGCTTCCTCGTGTTCCTCTCGGGGCTCCGTGTGTTCCTCACCGCGCTGGCGTTCAGCTGGCTCGGCAGCGGAGTCACCGTCTGGCTTATCGGCAACGGTGTCACGGTGGGCGCGTCCGGCCTGGTCTTCGGGCTCTTCGCGTTCCTTTTGGTGCGTGGGTTCTTCAACCGCAGCTGGCGGCAGATCCTGCTCGCGGTGGTCCTCTTCATGGGGTACGGGAGCATCCTCCTGGGCGCCCTGCCGTTTGTGGCCGGCTACGTAAGCTGGCAGGCGCACCTGGGCGGCGCCGCGGGCGGGGTAGTGGCGGCATTGCTGCTTCGTCCGCGCCTCCCTGCGCTCCCTCGGGAGTCCTGACCGCCAGTCCTCCCCGACGGCGTGCCCGGGCGGTCCCTACGGTGCAGACAGAAAAGCGGGGGGGGGGCCCCGGGGGGCGGGCCGCCCGGGGTGGGGGGGGGGGGGGGGGGTTGTGGGG